>JAZRKY010000190.1:0-10445 GCA_045646585.1 Faecousia sp.
GGTCGCCGGCTATACCGGTCTGGAGGATCAGATGGAGGCAACCCGTCTGGAAACCCTGCTCACCGGTGACTACGATTCCAACAACGCCCTGCTCTCCTTCCAGGCCGGTGCAGGCGGCACAGAAGCACAGGACTGGTGCCAGATGCTGTACCGCATGTACACCCGTTGGGCGGAGCGCAGTGGCTTCACCTACAAGATCCTGGATTACCAGTAAGGTGAAGAAGCAGGCCTCAAGTCCGCATCCATCATGGTCGAAGGCGAGAATGCCTACGGTTTCCTGAAGGGCGAGAGCGGTGTCCACCGTCTGGTGCGTGTTTCTCCCTTTGATGCCAACGCCCGTCGGCAGACCTCCTTTGCGGCCATTGAAGTCGTGCCGGATATTCAGGATGACAGCCAGGATGTGGAAATCCGTCCTGAGGATTATGAAATGCAGGTTTACCGTTCCTCCGGCGCAGGCGGTCAGCACATCAATAAGACCAGCTCTGCCGTTCGGCTGATTCATAAGGCGACCGGCATTGTGGTTGCCTGCCAAACCGAACGCAGCCAGTTCCAGAATAAGGAAAACTGCTTGCGTATGCTCCGCAGTAAGTTGGTGGAAATCCGGGAACGGGAGCATTTGGAGAAAATCTCCGATATTAAGGGCGTTCAGAAAAAAATTGAGTGGGGCAGCCAAATCCGCAACTATGTGTTTATGCCCTATACCTTGGTGAAGGACACCCGCACCGGCTGCGAGACCTCTAATGTCAATGCGGTTATGGACGGCGCGTTGGATCCCTTTATTAACGCCTATCTGACCTGCGCCGCTACCGGCAACTGGGTTACAAAATAAAGTGCGGGAATTTCTATAAAATGCTTGCTTTTTTCTGTGCCTTGTGGTACAATATCTTGGCTATTATGCCCCTTTAAGGGAAATTATGTGTATTTTCGCTTTATGCGTTTGAAGCTGTAAGCGGAGGGAGGTTACAAAAATGAATGTTTTGCAGATTATTTTGGTTGTACTTGAGGTGCTTGCCAGCATCGCTCTGATTCTGATTGTTCTGTTCCAGTCCGGTAAGGAATCCGGCTTGGGCGTTGTCTCCGGCAACAGCGATTCTTATATGAATAAGAATGGCAGTGGCAACCTGAACAAGAAGCTGGCTGCCGCTACCAAGTGGGTCGCTCTTGCTTGGATCGTGCTGACCCTGGCTCTGTCCTTGATCTAATTGAGAAAAGTGCGATGACATATGCTGTCATCGCATTTTTTATAAAAGGAGTTTTTTATGGAGAATTTGAAATTAGCCGGCTTGCAGCCGGAAGGGGTTTTCTATTATTTTGAACAGCTCTGCGCCATTCCTCACGGCTCGGGCAATACCAAAGCCATCAGCGATTATATTTGCGCTTTTGCCCGGGAAAAGGGTATCCGTTACATTCAGGATGAATTAAACAATGTGTTGCTGTTTGGTGATGCTACCCCCGGATATGAAGATCGGGAGCCGGTTATTTTGCAGGGACATATGGATATGGTCTGCGATAAGGACGAGGATTGCCCCATAGATATGGAAAAGGACGGGCTGGATGTTACCCACGACGGTCAGTATGTTTTTGCCAAGGGTACGACCTTAGGCGGTGATAACGGGATTGCTGTGGCTATGGCGATGGCGCTCCTTGCGGATAAAACCATTCCCCATCCTGCGCTGGAAGTGATTATTACCGTGGATGAAGAAACGGGTATGGACGGCGCTGTGGGCATTGACCTGAGCAGCCTGAAGGGCAGAAGAATGATAAATCTGGACTCCGAGGATGAGGGGGTTTTCACCGTTTCCTGCGCCGGTGGCGCCCGGGCGACCATCGACCTGCCGGTTTCCCGCCGGGCGGTCTACGGTCCTTGTGTAAAGCTGACGGTGGAGGGGCTGCAGGGCGGCCACTCCGGCGTGGAAATTCATAAAAACCGGGCTAATGCCAATAAGGTGATGGGTGAGCTTCTCAGCCGCGTGCAGGAAGTGATGCCCCTGTGCCTGACCAAGCTGACCGGCGGCGCAAAGGACAATGCCATCGCCCATAGCGCCCAGGCGACCTTTGTGGCGATGGGTATGAACCCGGAACGGATTAACGATATTGCCGAGCAGTTGCAAAAAGAACTGCGGGAGCAGTATGACGAGCCGAATTTGGTGATTTACGGCGACAATGTGGATGCCTTGGGCGGAAACGCCCTGTCCACAGAGGATACGGCGAAGGCAATCGGGCTTTTGCAATCTGCGCCCAACGGTGTGCAGAGCTTTAGCGAGGACATTGAAGGCTTGGTGCAGACCAGCCTCAATTTGGGCGTTGTCCGTCTTGAAGAAAGCCTGAGGCTTACCTTCGCTGTCCGCAGCAGTGTGGAGCAGGAGAAGCGGGCGCTATTAAATCAGCTCCGGGATCGGGCAGAGTTTTATGGCGCAGGCTATGAGGAGCGAGGCGAGTACCCGGCTTGGGAGTACCGCAAGGAATCTCCTCTGCGGGAGCAGATGGTGGAGACCTACAAGGCAATGTATGGCCAAAAGCCTGAGGTGGTGGCCATTCACGCAGGCTTGGAGTGCGGTCTCCTTGCCAAAAAGCTGCCGGGACTGGATTGCGTGTCCATTGGTCCCAATATGAAGGACATTCACACCAGCCGGGAAAAATTGGAAATCGCTTCCACAAAACGACTTTGGGAATACCTGCTTGCCCTACTCAAGGAAATGTAAGAAAAAGACCTCACACCACAGGTGTGGGGTCTTTTTAATGCAGAATTATGGCGCCTGAAAAACTTGGCTCTCCCAAAGGGAGAGGCAAGGGGCGATGTGGGCATCGCCCCCTACGATCCATATCATTGGCGCATCCCAATTCTATACACAGCGTAGGGGACGGGTTTCCCGTCCCGCATTTTAGGGCGATTCATGAATCGCCCCTACTGTTGTTGGGACTTGCGGAGGAGACCACGAAGCCATAATATATCCTCTTTTCCCAAAACGCCGCAGAGTGTCATCAGGCAAAGGAGCAAAACGGGGAAGGCTACGCACCGAAGAGCCGTACTGGGGGCAAAGGCTGTGATGCCAACAGAAACGATGGCGCAAAGGCAGGAGAGAATGGGGATGGACGGCGGGATTTTCTTGCCGGATATTTTGATGAGCCGCCGAAGGCTGAGCAGGAAATTGATAAGATGGGTAACAACAAAGCTCCAAAAATAGCCTGTCATTCCAAAATGGGGGAGGAGCAGGTATAAAAAGAGGACGTCCAGCGCCGAGGTGAAGATATTATAGCGGACACAAGCAGTTTGCTGCCCTAAGCCCTTGGTCATAGCATCGGTCATCGCATCGCAGTAGAGCATTGGGGCGAGAATGGCGTACAGCCGAAGCTGTTGCCCCGCTTGGGGGCTGCCGTAAAGGGAAAGACACAGCGGCTCGGATAGTAAAAACAAAAATCCCCCGGAAAGTAAGCCGTATAGGAGCGCTACTTTTAGGGTTCTGCCGGTTAAATAGCGGATGCGGGTTCGGCTGCCTGCGGCAGCGCACCGGGCAAGCTCGGGAATAAGCAGCTCCGCCAAAGCAAAGAGAATCGCCGCCGGAAACATCAGCACCGGGAAAACCATTCCCGATACAATCCCGAAGGAAGCCAAGGGTGTCATACCTCCTGCAAAAAGGGACAGCCGCTTGGGTACCATCAAATTTTCCGTGGTGGAAATGCCGGCTTTCAGGTCATCGGCAAGGGCGAGGGGAACGGCGCAGCGCAGTAGTCGGCTGCGGACAGGGATGGGCTTTCCTGCCTGGGCTTTTTGCCGCAGGCGGAGAATGAAAAGGATGGCAAGAGTCAAAAGATTTCCCAAACCGCTGCCGAAAATAATGGCGCAGCAAGCTTTTTCCGGGTCGTCGCCTGCCCAAAGGTTTAATAGCGCCATTGTGGCGGTAAGAGATAGGCATTGTTCAGCAATTTCCACGCCCGCAAGGGTGCCAATTCGGTTTGCGGCAGTAAAGTAGCCGGTCATCACCCCGCACAGGCAGGTAATGGGCAAAAAGCAGGCATAAAGCCGAAGGGCAGAGTAGGTGCGGGGGCTCCCGATCCAGTTTTCGGCAATTTGGGGCGCGAAAGAATAAAGACAGAGCGCCACCGCGCCTGCGGCAAGAACAGAAAACAAAATACACGCCCGCAGCACCCAATGAACATTTTGGGGTCGCTTTTTTCCCAATTCCTCGGCAGTTAGGTACATTGTGGTGGTGCGGATGCCTGCCATCCCGGCAGTAACCGACATAGCGCCAACAGACAAAACAAGCTGTAAAAGCCCAACCCCCGCCGCACCGATTTTGGCAGATACATAGACCTGAAAGGATGTGGACACAAACCGAAGCAGGAGGTTTACGCCGGTGAGCAACAGGGCGCTGTAGAAAATTGGCATAGCCTTGCGCAAAAAAATCACCCCTTTATCCCTATCATACGGGACAAGGGGGTGATTTAGAATGGTTATATTGCTCAGGCTAAGGGATATATCGCACCCGGCGACGGCTTTCGGCATCGGGGGCTTCCGGCAGAATTTCTGCAAAAAGTCCATACAGAGCGCCGCAACGGGCTTCCAAGTCCGCATATTCGCCATCACGGGCTTCACCGGCGTTGACAAAGTCGAATTTTTCCCGGGCGGATTTCAGAATTTCTCTGCCCCGGTCGTTCAAAGCAAGGACACGGACATAGGGGGCAGGGGTAGACAGCATTTCCTCCGTGATGCCTAAGAAAGCGCAGAGAATCATACGGTCAATGCGGGTGCGGGTGTAGCGCTTGGATTTTACGGCGGTGGCAATTTCTTCCAAGGTGGTACATTCCTTTGCCGCGCGCATCAGCTTGCGCCACAAGCCCTCAGAGCCGCCGGGCAGATGGGAAAATTCCTCTTCCGTCATTGTCCGTAGTTTATACAACACAGCCCTTTCTCCAAAGGACAGGCTGTGCAGGGTGGCGTTTTGGAAAAGGGGAAGGGCAGGTGGTGAAATATAAGCAGAAATATCCTCGCCGCTATATAGCATATTGCGCAGCGCGGTGGCGGAGGGGTCGTTTTCGTCCGCTGTTTCTGCGTGATAGCTGCCGGGGCGGCGGATAGGGCAGGGAATGAGGGGGCTTTTTTGGGAGAAAATGGCTTTGCAATATTCTACAGCCAAAATGTTATTGGGAGAGGATAGAATTTCTCCGGGTAGACCCATATCCTGTAAGGCTTTTTGCCGTGCGGCGGGAAAGCTGAGACCTTGGTCTAAGTATTTCCGCAAAATAGGGGGGAAATCCGCAGATAAAAGGGCTTTTGCGGCGGATAAAAGGGCGTTTTTGTCAGGGGTTTCTGCGCCGAAGGACAGACGGTGGCAAAGGTGGGATAAAATCCGCACGCCCTGGTTGGCAAAGCCCTCTGCGCTGGAAAGGGAAGCGGTAACCGGCAGCTGCAAAACAAGGTCAGCCCCACAGCGAACGGCTGCCTCTGCCCTGATGGATTTATCCAAAATAGCGGGGGCGCCCCGCTGGACATAGTTGCCACTCATAAGGCACACGATGCCACTGTCTTCTCCAAAATCCTGCCGGATGCGTGCAAGCTGCTTGCCGTGGCCGATGTGCAGAGGGTTATATTCACAAATAATGCCGGTTATTTCCAAAAGAAACCCTCCTTTTTTCGCAAAATTTTGGTTTAGGGGTTGAGATATTCCTGAAAATGGTGTATAATACCTGTGTATGTGTTTATATTACCACAAATTATAAGAAAATCAATTTATTTTAGGAGGAAGTTTCCAAATGAACATTCTGATCATTAACGCCGGCTCTTCCAGCCTCAAGTATCAGCTGATGGACCCCGAAACCGGTGTTGTTTCCGCAAAGGGTCTGTGTGAGCGTATCGGTATCGACGGTCGACTGAACCACAAGGCAGGCGACGGCGACAAGATTGTCCGCGATATTCCTATGCCCACCCACTCTGAAGCCATCGCGGCTACGCTTGCTATTTTGCAGGACGCTGAAGTAGGTGTTATTAAGAGCGTTGACGAGATTGATGCTGTTGGCCACCGCGTGCTCCACGGCGGTATGGAGTTCTTTGACTCCTGTATCATTAACGATGATGTTATCAAGGCCATTAAGAAGTGCATCCCTCTGGGACCTCTTCACAACCCCGCTAACCTGATGGGCATCGAGGCTTGCCAGGCAGTTATGCCTAACACGCCCCAGGTCGCTGTGTTTGACACCGCGTTCCATATGACAATGCCTCCCAAGGCTTACCGTTACGCCATTCCCACCGAGTACTATGAGAACGATTCTATCCGCCGCTACGGCTTCCACGGCACTTCCCACAAGTATGTGGCAAAGCGTACCGCAGAGCTGATTGGCAAGAAGGAATTTAAGATGGTCAACTGCCACCTGGGCAACGGCTCCTCTATGTCCGCTGTAAAGGACGGCAAGTGCCAGGATACCACCATGGGTCTGACCCCTCTGGCAGGTGTACCTATGGGTACCCGTTCCGGCGATATTGATGCCGCTGTTGTTCAGTTCCTGTGCAACAAGTATGGCTACAGTGTTGACGAGTGCCTGAATATCCTCAACAAGAAGTCCGGTATGCTGGCAATTTCCGGCGTTTCCTCCGACTTCCGTGATTTGGAGAACGGCGCGAAGGATGGCAACGAAAACTGCGCTCTGGCCCGTGATAAGTTCTGCTACGAGGTTGCAAAGTATGTTGGCGCTTACGCTGCTGCCCTCAACGGCATTGATGTGCTGACCTTCACCGCAGGCGTTGGCGAGAACGACGGTGGCGTTCGTGCAAGCGTTTGTGAATATCTGGGCTTTATGGGTGTGAAGATTGACCCCGAGTTGAACAGCAAACGCGGCAAGGAAATGAAGATTTCCACCCCAGACTCTAAGGTTGAGGTTTGGGTAGTTCCCACCAACGAAGAGCTGATGATCGCACAGGATACTGCTGAGCTGGTTAACGCTGCTAAGTAATTATTACAGCAATCAAATCGGGAGCCGCCGCGGCTGCGGCGGCTTCTGTATTAAGGAGTAAATAATGGCAACTGTTACAGAACGGTTCTTAAAATATGTTTCCTATGAGACCACATCCGATGAATTTTCCGATACCTGTCCGTCCACACCCGGTCAAAAACAGCTGGGGAGGGCGCTGGTAGAGGAAATGCTTTCTATGGGCATTTTGGATGCCCGTATGGACGAAAGCGGCTATGTTTACGGCACTGTGCCTGGAGACCCGGAAAAGCCGGTGATTGGACTGATCGCCCATATGGATACCTCTCCGGATGCCTCCGGAAACGATGTAAAAGCCCGGATTGTACCTTATTCCGGCGGGGATATATGCCTGAATGAGGGTAAGGATATTTGGCTTCGTGAAGAGGATTTTCCCGGACTTGCCCGGCATAAGGGCAAGCACCTGATTGTTACCGACGGCACAACCCTACTGGGCGCAGACAATAAGGCCGGTGTGGCGGAGATACTTACGGCTGCGGAGCGGCTTTTGCGCCTAAATGGCAAGCACGCCACCTTGAAAATCGGCTTTACCCCCGACGAGGAGATTGGCCGCGGCGCAGACCTTTTCGATATTGCCGGGTTTGATGCGGACTATGCCTATACGGTAGACGGCGGTCCTGTAGGGGAAATCGAGTACGAGAACTTTAATGCAGCTGGCGCGAAGGTTACGGTAAAGGGTCGCAGCATCCATCCGGGAGCTGCCAAGGATAAGATGATAAATGCCCAAAATGTGGCTATGCAGTACCACGCTATGCTGCCGGAGCTCCAGCGCCCGGAATATACGGAAGGGTATGAGGGCTTTATTCATCTGACGGATATGCAGGGATGTGTGGAGGAAAGTGTACTGCGGTACATCGTTCGCGACCACGATATGGATAAGTTTAACGAAAAAAAGGAACTGATGCTTGCTCTCGGCGAGGAGCTTAACGGCATCTACGGACCGGACACGGTGGAGGTTCAGCTTCGGGACAGCTACTACAATATGAAGGAAAAGATTGCGCCCTGTATGTATATCATTGAACGGGCGAAGGCGGCTATGGAGAAGGTGGGAATGAATCCTCACACCGTTCCTATCCGTGGCGGCACCGATGGCGCGCGGCTTTCCTATATGGGGCTGCCTTGTCCTAATCTCTGCACCGGCGGCGAAAATTACCACGGTCGGTTTGAATATATCCCTGTTGAGGATATGGAAAAGTGCGTGGATCTGCTGGTAGAGATTATTAAAATGGATTAAATGAATAAAGCCCCGATTTGTGCTATCACAAACCGGGGCTTTTTCTTATTTTAAGGACTTCAGGCTCTCGGCGAAGGCTTCCATTGCCGGGGAACGGAATTTGTTTTTCTTATAGGAAACATAAATGCTGCGGTTGGCATATTTAGAGTTAAGGGGATAGAAATAAATGTGGTCGGGGGAGGCGGTATGGACATTTCGCACCAGCGTATCACTGACAACAGAGGCGGCAGCGCCCAGCTCCACATAGGAATATAGGGTTGTCAGCCGATCCAGTTCAAAAAGAACGGTGGGGGAGAAGGACGCTTCCTGGAAAATTTTCTCCGTAACCTTGCGGGTATCGTTATCCCGATTCATCAGAATAAAGGGAACATCCTTCAGCCTATCTAAGGGCAGTGTTTGGGCCATTTGGGTATGATGACCCTGAAGAATGCTATCATAAGTCAGACGGTAGGGGCGCAGGGCTTCGTTTTCGGGGAATGAGGCAGGCACTGCCAAAAGAAGATGCTCCGTGCTAAGCTGCTCCTGGTCAAATTGATCCTCCGGCAGGATGTGATTGTCGATAACCATATCCAGCTGACCTTGGGTAATCTCATTTTGCAGCATGGTGGAGTTGGCGTCCATTAGGGTCAGGCGGATATTGGGATATTTTCGGTTAAATTCCGCGATATACTTGGGCAGCACCAAAGAGGAAAGGAGCTGATTGCTGCCAATGCCCAAAACACCTGCTTCCAGCGCCCGAACGGACTGCAAATAGTTCATAAAGTCCGCTTCCGTTTCCCGGATGCTTTCCACAGCCCGGATATATTCTCTGCCGGCCTCCGTCAGGCGGATGGGCTTGCAGCTTCTGTCAAACAGAGGAACGCCCAACTGATTTTCCAGCTTCTTGACCAATAAGCTCAAAGAGGGTTGGGCGATAAATAACTTTTGCGCCGCCCGGGAGAAGCTCTGTTCTTTGTAAATGGTGTAGATAATCTCCCGGTGGCTGAACATTTCGGGCATAAAGCAGCCTCCTGTTGCATAGGTTTATGTTTATGGTAGCATGCAGCGGTAGTAATGTCAATTACCTACAAAGGGTAATATAAGAAAAATGTTATATTTGTATAATATAGAGATGTTTGTGGAGATTCAGAAAAAGGGAGTTGACAAATGCAATAGAAACGATATAATAATATCGGTATATTTAGAACGAAATAAGGAGGATCCTCTTATGAGCAAAATTACGGTAATCGGTGCCGGCAGCGTTGGCGCAACGGTGGCCAATGACCTGATGGTTCAGGGCGTGGCCTCTGAGATTGTTTTGGTGGATATTAATCAGAAAAAAGCCATCGGTGAAGCTTTGGATGTTTACCAGGCAGCACCCTTTGTGTCTCCTGCTATTGTTCGCCCCGGTGAGTATGAAGATGCTGCCGGTTCTGATATTGTTGTAATTACCTGCGGTATGGCACGCAAGCCCGGTATGAGCCGCCTGGATCTTGCCCAAACCAATGTGAATATCCTCAAGGATGTAACCAAAAATGTGGTGCCTGTAGCACCCAATGCGGTTTATGTTATTGTTTCTAACCCCGTTGATATTTTGACATATGTATTTACCAAAATTTCCGGCTTGCCCGAACGGCAGATCATCGGCAGCGGTACCATTTTGGATACCAGCCGCTTGCAGTCTGAGCTGGCGCGGCGGTTCTATATCAGCCCCAAGAATGTCCACGCCCACGTTTACGGTGAGCACGGCGACAGCTCCTTTGTGCCTTGGTCCTTGGTGCATATTGCCAATAACCACATTGACGCCTACAAGGAAAGCTCTCCCGACAAGGATAGGATTCACTGGGATGGAGATTATGCCCAGGTAGAGGAGTTTGTTAAGAAATCCGGCGGAAAGATTATCGAAAATAAGGGCGCTACCTTCTATGCGGTGGCTATGTCCGTATGCCATATCTGCAAGGCGATTTTTGCCGATGCCGGTACGGCTATGACCGTTTCCACGATGATGCACGGTGAGTACGGTATTGACGATGTTTGTATTTCTACCTTGCACCTTGTAGACCGCAGCGGTGTTCGCGGACGGATTCTCAACAAGTTGACCCCCGAGGAAAATGAGAAGTTAAAAATCAGCGCCGACAAGCTGAAAGCCGTTATCGCGCAGATTGAATACTAAGAAAAGCCGCCCCAATGTTGCAGCGAATAAGGATGTTATCGTAGGGGCGATTCACGAATCGCCCGCGGGCGCATCGTG
>JAZRKY010000191.1:0-2314 GCA_045646585.1 Faecousia sp.
CGCTTGGCCTCCGACTTGGGGGGCTTCTTTTACAGCGGTAGTGAAGTTCTTATACTCCTGGGGGGTCATCGTGCGGAAAAAGCTCTCCTGCCGGGGCGCAGGCTTTGCTGCGGGCTGGGCAGGCTTTTCCGGGGCGGGGGCAAAGCGAACGGCGGGGCGGTCAGTGGCTTTGTTCAGCGCGCCCAAAACGCCGTAATGTACGCAGTGAAATACGGCTTTTTCATTCAGGAATTTAATTTCTGTTTTCGCCGGGTGGACATTCACATCCACGGCGTTCAGCGGCAGTGTCAAATGCAGTACGCAGCCGGGGAATTTGCCCTGCATCAGCTGATTGCGATAGGCCTCCTCCAAGGCGGCGGTAAGCTGCCGGGAACGGACAGGACGGTCGTTGACAAAGAAGGTTTGCAGCGCCCGGCTGGGGCGGGCATCGGTGGGCAGCGTTACAAAGCCGCGAATTTGATAGCCTTCCCATTGGCTGTTTACTTCTGCCATCTGCCCGGCGGTTTTGCCGTAAATGCAGTAAACGGCATCCTGCAAACGCCCTGTGCCGGGGGTGGAGAGGACTTCCTTGCCGTCCCGCAAAAGGCGGAAAGCAATCTCCGGGTGGGCGAGGGCTTGCATTTGTACAGCGGCAGATACCTTGCTGCCCTCTACAGTATCGGCGTGCATAAAGGCCATACGGGCGGGGGTGTTAAAGAACAAATCCCGGACGATAATGGTTGTGCCATCGGGACAGCCGGCTTCGGTGTCTTCCAAAATTTCACCTGCCTCCAAGTGAAGGCTTACGCCGCTGATGCTGTCAGCGGTTTTGGTCAGCAGGTCAATGCGGCTGACGGCGGCGATGGCGGCAAGAGCTTCGCCACGAAAGCCCATAGTGCCGATGGCGGCAAGGTCTTTTTCTGTCCGCAGTTTGGAGGTGGCGTGGCGCAAAAAGGCAACCCGGGCATCCTCGGCAGACATACCGCAACCGTTGTCGGTTACCCGCAGGAAGGTCATACCGCCGTTGCGGGCTTCTACAGCAATTTGCGTAGCGCCGGCATCTACGGCATTTTCAATAAGCTCCTTAACAACCGAAGCGGGGCGCTCTACCACCTCACCGGCGGCAATCAGGTTGGCAATATGGGGAGAAAGCTTTTGGATTTTTGCCATAATCTCACCTCAAAGTAAACTGATAATACATTGCAAGGGCATTGACAAGGGTGTGGAAAAGAATGGAAGAAAAAATGGTGCCGGAACGGATATACACAAAGCAAAGGGCAATACCTGCCGGCAAATACTGCAAAAAGGCTAAAAAGAAATGCAGCGGTGAGTACTCGCCGATAAAACCAATCAGGTGAATCATAGAGAATAAAATCACAGAGGTAAAACAGGCAACTACCGGCTTTTTTTGGTAGATGTAGTTAAACAAAACGCCACGGAACAGCAGCTCCTCGGCCATAGGCACAAGAAGAACAGTACCGACCGTAATCAGGGCAAAATTATCCTTGCCCATAGCGCCAATGCTCTCGTCATTTAAGTTGAGAAATTCCGGGTCGATGAAGTCTATCAGGTAAGCAAGAGAGGCAGACAGAAGATAGTAAAGTCCATAGCCGATGGCGATAGAGGAAAAAATGAGACCGGGTCTATCCACCGCAATCTCCAGCTCTGCCCAAAGGAAATTTCGGAAAATAATCAGCGCAGATATATAGTTTATGAGAAAATAAGCGAAATTCAGCTGGGCATCTGTGGGCGTAAAGGGCAGAAAAGCGATGGCAACGCCCAAAAGCACCGGCAGCAATAGCTGCTGAAAGCACAGTAGCCCCAGACCGCGAGAAAATTCTGTTTTACTGAGATTTACGGAAAGTTTTTTCATATTACTCCAACATTTTCTTTAGCTTATAGAGGGCGTTCATCGCCTCAATAGGGGTAAGGGTTTCTACACTCATTTGGCAGAGGGAATCGCAAACCTGACGGTAACGAAGATCCTCCATACCGACCTGCTCCTCCAAAACGGCTTCTTTGACATATTCGCTCTTTTCTCCGCTTTCCAGCCCCTTGAGAATTTCCCGGGCGCGGCGGATAACGCTATCGGGAAGTCCTGCCAATTTGGCAACCTCTACGCCATAGCTGTCGTCTGTAGAGCCGGGGACGATTTTGCGGAGGAAAATCATCTGATCGCCCCGCTTTTTTACGGCGATATTGTAATTTCTTACATTGGAAAGCTCGTTTTCGATTACAGAAAGCTCGTGGTAATGGGTGGCAAAGAGGGTTTTGGCGCAAAGCTGACGGGGAGAGGCTGCGTATTCCAGCACTGCCCGGGCGATGGCCATACCGT
>JAZRKY010000192.1:0-6635 GCA_045646585.1 Faecousia sp.
CGACAAGGCTACGACCCGACTTCCCCTGCCGCCTGAGCCGCGTGCGCCTGCGCGAGCGCCAGCGCCATCATCTTCTCATCCATCATTCGCACAACTCCGCTTCCGCCGCAAAGCACTGACCGCCCTCGTGTTCGCCGCGCAGATAATGCACGCCGCCCTCAAAGGCATAGGCCATCATGCGCTCGCCCGCCGCAAGCATCGTGGGAATGATGTTTTTGCCGAAATCGTTGTCAGAGTTGGGGTCATTTTCGTCAGCGGTAAGGTAATCCCGGAGAACAGACCAGTTAAATACATAAATGCCCATAGAAGCATTGGTGGACTTGGGTACCTTGGGCTTTTCCTCAAATTCGTAAATCGTGCCGTCGGGATGGGTGTTCATAATACCGAAACGGCTTGCTTCCTCTATAGGCACATCACGAACGGCGATGGTGCAGTCTGCGCCGGTTTTCTCGTGGAAGTTGATCATAGCGGCGTAGTCCATCTTGTAAATATGGTCGCCGGAGAGAATCAGCACATACTCGGGATTAAACCGGGAGATAAAGGCTAAGTTCTGATAAATGGCGTTGGCTGTACCCTTATACCACTCGGACTTTTTGCTCTGGGCGTAGGGGGGCAGAACCTGGGCGCAGCAATGGGATTTGTTCAGACCCCAGGGCTGACCGTTGCCGATGTACTCATTCAGCTCCAAAGGCTGATACTGGGTAAGAATACCCACCGTATCAATGCCGGAGTTGACACAGTTACTTAAGGGAAAGTCAATAATGCGGTACTTGCCGCCAAAGGGAACGGCGGGCTTTGCGGTGTTCTCAGTGAGAACCTTCAGACGGCTGCCCTGTCCGCCAGCTAAGAGCATAGCAACACAGCGCTTCTTGTTTACAAACATAGCAATTACTCCTTCTACTGTGTATTTACGGGCAGCTTGCAGGGCAAACTATCCCGTATAAATTTCTATCAATAACATAACATATTTTTGACAATTAGGAAAGAGGCAAAATTCATAACTTTGTGGAATTTTTTTAGGCATATTGCACAAAACCTTAAATATGAAACAAGAAACCCACAGCAAAATCGCTAAATTTGGAAAAATACAACGAAAAATGGAAAAGAGGGAGTTTTTTGGAATGGACTGGAAAATGGCGACATAAGATAGCAGGGGTGATAAAAATGCTGAAAAAGAATTGGAAAATATATGCGTTTTTCGTAGGAATAACCCTGTTTATCGGGGGTTTATCGGGCTTTTTGAGCCGAAGTGGGATGCAGGACTTTGAAGAGACGGTGGCGCAGCCGCCTCTGTCGCCACCGATGATTTTATTTCCCATTGTTTGGACAGTGCTGTTCGTTTTGATGGGCGTGGGCGCGGCCCGCATCTATTTAGGCGGGGCAGAGATAGGAAAAAATCGGTGCCTGAATCTATATGTGGTGCAGCTTACCTTTAATTTTTTCTGGAGCCTGATTTTCTTTAATGCCGCCGCCTATGGCTTTGCCCTGTTTTGGCTGCTGATTTTGTTGGCGTTGGTCATTTGGATGACGATATGCTTTTGGCGAAGAGACAGGCTGTCTGCGCTGCTGCAAATTCCTTATATTTTATGGCTGATGTTCGCGGCGTACCTCAATTACGGTATTTGGCAGTTGAATTAAAAAATGTAGGGACACCTCTCCTGAGGTGTCCGTTTTTTGTGAGGCGGACACCCCGGAAGGGGTGTCCCTACGGTGATGTACGAGAGTGCGGTGAAAAATGCCCCTCCCCTCTGGGGAAGGGATTGGCGGGTGCATCGTGATGCGCCCCTACGAGGGTGAATGGGTGCGCAGCAATAAACCCCTCCCCTTTGGGGAGGGTGTCAGCCCGAACGGGCTGACGGGTGAGGTTGACCTCATCCGGCATTTGCTCATTCTTCGCAAATGCCACCTTCCCCAAAGGGGAAGGGATTGGCGGGCGCATCGTGATGCGCCCCTACGGCGAGGGTGGGAAAAAATGTAGGGGCGGCAACCTCTCGCGGGCGGCAGGTTGCCGCCCCTACGCTGGACATTTTTGGGGTGAAAATGTGTCGGATGAGGGGAAAAATTAATTATTGCAATAGAATATAAAGTGTGTTAACATTATGGTGTGTAGATATCTGTATAAAAGGCTTGCATTTGCCGCAAAAGCCTTTTATGCAAAAAGTCTAAACAAATCCAAAATGAAGAAAGGAAAATGAAGAACAGAAAAACTGTAGTAGTAGCATTCCTGCTGGTTGCTGTAATGCTGCTGGGCGTAGGTTACGCTGCGCTGACCGATACTCTCACCATCATCGGTAATGCCCACATTGACGTAGATACTGCAAACAAGACTTTTGACGAGAAGGTCTATTTCTCTGCTGCTGAGACAACCAGTTCCACAGGTACCGGTACTACAGCGGATGTAGCAGGCTTCAATGATGACGATGCTACCTTTACTGCTAATAAGTTGGCTATCGTAGGTGAAGAGTCTGTATTCACCTTTACTATCAAGAACGACAGCAATGTTGATGCAATTATCAGCGTGAATGCTACTAAGTTGTCTGGTGCTACAAACCCCTCTAATTCTAACGAGGAGATATTCGAGGTTACATATGAATACCCCGATGGTATGACGGTTACAAAGCAAGGTGGCACGATTACTGTAGTTGTTACCGTTGCTGTTCTAAAGCCCGTTACCTCTGCTACCAGCGCTACCTTTGGTATCGAGCTGACTGCAACCAGTGTTGATCCCTAATTGGGAATTTCAGGTTCTTTCTAATACATAAGAGAGGAGGGCGGCGATGACTACCGATAAAAAGAGGTTGTACATAATTTCAGGTCTGCTCCTTGCCGCCCTCCTGATCGCGTTATTTGCTCCCGCTGGCAGCGGAAGAATTCTTGCGGCGATTCTTCTGCTTCCGGGTGCGGCGGTCTGCTGGTTTTACCTTAAAAAGCGACCCATTCTTTCCATCAATACAAAAACGGTTTTGTTGCTCATTTCCGTGATGGGTCTTTTGTACTTTGTGCTTTACTATATGTCTGCCCTGGTGTTTGGCTTTACCAAAACAGGCTATGGACTTAAAGCGGATATTATTTTCCGTTTTATTCTTCCCATAGCAGCCATTATTGTGGGCGCAGAGCTTGTGCGGTTTGTGCTGTGCGCCCAGCCCAGAAAATGGGGCAAGGTGTTTGCTTACTTTATCTGCCTTGCTTCGGATGTTTTGATTGTTTCCGGCATTACCGGTATTACTTCCTTTTCGTGGTTTATGGATGTGGTGGGACTTGCGCTGTTCCCCGGCATCTTATATAACCTGCTTTTTAACTACTTAACCCTTCGATACGGCTTTTTGCCGAATGTGATTTACAAAGCCTTTACGGTTTGGGCTTTTTACTTAATTCCTTACGGCTCTGCCATTTCCGATGGCATTTTGGCCCTTGTCAATCTGTTCCTGCCCATAGCCATTTATTTCTTTATTGATTCTCTCTACGAGAGAAAACGAAAATATGCTTTGGGAACACGCAGCAGATTTACCCTTTTTCTTTCCCGGGTACTGACAGTAATTGTGGTTATCCTTATGATCGGCACAGTGATGCTGATCTCCAACCAGTTTTCCTATGGCGCTTTTGTAATCGCCACCGAGTCTATGACCGGGGAGATTAACAAGGGCGATGTGGCAATTTTTGAAAAATATGAAGACCAGCCCCTCAAAGAGGGACAGGTTATTGTCTTTGCACAAAACAATTCTATGGTCGTCCATAGAATTGTGGATATACAGATTATTAACGAAAGGGTGCGTTACTACACCAAGGGCGATGCCAACGAGGATATGGACTCCGGTTGGCGCACAGAGGGAGATATTGTGGGGCTTGTGAATTACAAGCTGCCCTATTTCGGTTTCCCAACCCTGTGGCTGCGCAGCCTGTTTAAGAGATAGAAAGGAGATGGTGATATGTCTGAGCTGGAAATCTTAAATCGACGGAAATATAAACAGAATCGCAAAAAGTGGACAATGGTTCAGATTATTGCCATTGTGCTGTCTGCGGTGCTTGCGGTAGGCTCGTTTTTGATTTACGACCGAATGAATCAGACCTATTACATCGAATACATCGAAAACGCCAAAATTGACTACCGGGTGGAATATCAGGAAAATCCTTTCTTTGAAGATGCCTGGCAGACAGGCGGACAGGCCTATATCGCTTCCCTTATTAACAGTATGGAAGCGGATTTCAGCTACGGGCTGAATATGGGCGTTACCAATGTGGGATTTGATTATACCTATTGCATAGATGCAAAGCTGTTGATTGCGGATAAAAATACTGGCGATAGCTACTACACCGTTACAGAAGATTTGATTCCCAAAACCCAAATGAGCAACCGCAGAACCCGGGGCGTTTCTGTTGCGGAAAATGTGGTCATTGATTATGTGAAATATAATGACATCGCTACCAATTTCGTAAAGACCTATGATTTGAAAAATGCAACCTGCACCTTGATTGTAACCCTCAAGGTTGAGGTTCTCAGCACCTCTGACCAGTTCGAGCAGCAAAACGAAAATACATATTCTATTTCGCTGAATATCCCCCTTGCGGTGGAGAATTTCAGCATACACACCTCCTCCAGCGCCCCTGCGGGGGAAAGCAAGGTACTGGCATATAAAAATGCTGCCAGCCAGCAGGTGTTTTATGTGTTGGGCATTGTCTTTAGCGTACTGACGGCTATTCTTGGGGCAGGTCTTGCCATCTATCTGCACCTGACGAAAAACGAGGATATTACCTATTCTGCCCGCGTGCGGAAGATTCTCAGCGCCTACGGCTCCTTTATCCAGCGGATGGAGGGCGAATTTGACGATACAGGCTATCAGATTATCGAAATTAAGACCTTTAATGAAATGCTGGGCATCCGGGATACCCTCCAAGCCCCTGTGCTGGCAACGGAAAACCGGGATGAGACCATGACCCGTTTCCTGATTCCCACAAATACAAAGCTTCTGTATGTTTATGAAATCAAAGTGGACAACTTTGACGAGATTTACGGCAGAGATTAAGAAATAAAGAATACGACGCTACCGAGAGGTAGCGGCGTATTTATGCAGTTTTAATCGGGGAAAGCCTGATAGTAGTAATCCAAAGCCTTTTGCAGACCTTCGATAACGGGAATAAGCTCGGCGCGGGTGTAATCTCTTACTACCTTGAATTCCTGGCCGTTATTGCGGTTTTCGTAATAAGGGGAGGCGTTTTCAAAGGTTAGCCGCAGATTGGTAATGGCGGGGTCGTTGGAGCCGGAATGACGCTTTAGAATATCGTAAATGGTTTTGAAGATGTTTACATTGTCAATGTAATTGAAGAAGTTTTGGTCGGAAACGGATGTAATCTCTTCAAAGGTCTTTTTGATGTCGTACTGGTCGCCGTACTGATGACCGACCTTATACACAATGGTCTGACCGTTTACATTGGCAACAGTATAGGATTTGGGCTTTGCCAACCAGGTGGTGTAATCGGGAGAGCCGTCGGCATTGAGGGATGCTGTGCCTTCGTAAAGCTCGCCAAGCTGAGACCACTGTCCACCTGCGTTTGCAGAGCCGAGGGTGTAGGCGATGGCATAGACCGTTGCGGGGGAGGTGTCGTCTACGGTGATATAAAGGGTGTATTCACAGCCGGTGGGACCGCCTCCTGCGTAGCTGTCGCCGGTTTGCCTGCCGTCCACATTTTCACGGCGGATGGTAACGGTGGCCTGCTTTTCTTCACCGTCAATATTGACATTCAAATCGGGGAAGAGCTGGGCAAATACATCGGGGTTATTTATACTGTCGATGGTAACAGAGCCGTCTTGGGCGTATTTTGCATCAAAGATCCCGGAGAGGTACTCATAGCTTCCGGGCCACAGGATGTTGTTCAGAACCGCAAGAAATTCATCGTGAACAGCGTCCATTCGAATACCAAAGGCGAAATTGATAAAGGTAGTGGGGTAGGAGAGGGCGTTTTGCCCGAATGTATAGGTAACATAGAAATCCCGGCTTGTTTGCGGGGGAACCCAGTCGTTTGCATCAAAGGTGCTGCCGGAGTCGTTAAGCTGGTCTTTTGTAACTACGGAGATGCCGCCGTATGCGTTAATCAGTCCGTTGGATTCGTAATATGGCTCATATTCCTGCTGGATATACCAGTGGGTAACATTGGTGTTGTTGAATACCGTTACTTTGTAGGTGAGACTGCTGCCGGAAGACCGGGGATCTGCAGTGAGCGCTACATTGGTTGGAAGTGTAAAATCCGCAGAAACCGCAGAGGCGTTACTGGAACGGACAAGTTCAATGGCGGTGATATACACGCCTTCAATTTCCTGGGGCTCGACGTGGGCGTTGCCGATAATGGAGAGGTTATCCACAAGGGCGGCATAGCCGATGGCAAGACCCATCGTCATTACCAGAAGAATCAGCAGCGCTATGGCCTTTTTCCAAAAATAATTCACCTATGACCCCCCTTTTTGCGAGATTTTGTGGCGTTGTATAGGCATTGTAGCATAAATTCTGGGAATTTACAACTGTTTGTTATTTGACCGGGTTGTTTGCGTTTTTTGCCTTGGAGGAAAGTTGTATGGGGCGGGGGCTTGCTCTCGCCCTACGGTAATGTAAGAGGGAGGGTGTAGGGGCGGCCATAAGTCGGAG
>JAZRKY010000193.1:0-6123 GCA_045646585.1 Faecousia sp.
ACTGCGATGTTTTCCTGGTAAACTCCACCTGTAAGCCTGTCAATGACCATCTGATGGAGCTGCTGGTTATGATTGATGCCTGCCGCCGCGCATCTGCCGGTCGGATTACCGCAGTTATTCCCTACTTTGGCTATGCCCGTCAGGACCGCAAGGCAAAAAGCCGCGACCCCATTTCCGCAAAGCTTGTTGCCAATATGATCACTGCCGCCGGCGCTGACCGTATTCTGACAATGGATCTTCACGCCGCCCAGATTCAGGGTTTCTTTGATATTCCCGTGGACCATCTGTTGGGCAATCCCACCTTTGTTAAATACTACCTCGATAAATTCCCCGAAGATAAATTTAATCACGACGATTTCGTAGTCGTTTCTCCCGACGTTGGCTCTGTGGCTCGCGCCCGTGCCTTCGCCGCAAAAGTACATATGGGTCTGGCAATCGTTGACAAGCGCCGTCAAAAGGCAAATGTCTGCGAGGTTATGAATGTCATCGGCGATGTTCGTGGCAAGACCTGCATTATGTACGACGATATGGTAGACACCGCCGGTTCCCTGTGCAACGCGGCAAATGCCCTTGTAGAGGTTGGCGGCGCAAAGGAAGTCTACGCCTGCGCTACCCACGGCGTTCTCTCCGGACCTGCCTTTGACCGCATTACCAACAGCGCCATCAAGGAGCTGGTTTTCCACAATACCATTCCTATGCCCGAAAACTGCCCCTGCGATAAGATTAAAATGCTGGATGTCGCCCCCATTTTCGCCCGGGCAATCGCCCACGTTCACGGCGGCACATCCATTGCTGACCTGTTCTAAGCCGTGTTTGGACGAAAAGAGGAAGCCTGGCTGATTGTGGGCTTAGGCAATCCCGGCAAGGATTATACCTATACCCGCCATAACGCAGGCTATCGGGCATTGGACATTCTTGCCCAGCGGCTGAACTGCAAGGTGGATAAAAGCAAATTCCAGGGCTTATACGGACAGGCAAAGCTTGGCGCAAGAAAGCTGTTTCTTCTAAAGCCTCTGACCTATATGAATTTATCCGGGCAGTCTGTATTGCAGCTTTCCGCATATTTTCATATCCCCCCGGAGCGCATCATCGTACTCTTTGACGATATATCTCTCCCACCGGGCAGATTGCGTATCAGAGCCAACGGCTCTGCAGGCGGTCATAATGGCATTAAGTCCATTATTTCCCAGCTCGGCAGCCAGGAATTTCCCCGGGTAAAAATCGGCGTTGGGGCAAAGCCCAGCGCAGACCGGGATTTGGCGGATTGGGTGCTTTCCCCCTTCTCCGCACAGGAAGAAAAAGCCCTTGCCTTTTCTTTGGACAAGGCCGCAGACGCCGCCCTTGCCATTGTGGAAAAAGGCATTTACGATGCAGCCAACCTGTATAACGGCTGTCATCCCGAATAAGATATAGAGAACATACGGAGAGGGGGTCTTATCCCCCTTTCCGCGTTCTTGCGTGGAGCAAAAAATGTGAGGTGTTATATGAAGGAGATTCTGAATATTCTCAATAATCTGCCAGAGTACCAGACTTTGCTGCAAGGTCTGGAATCTTCTTCTGCCCTTGCGCTGACAGGCGTCAGCCAAATTAACCGCAGCCACATTTTATCTGCCCTCTATACCCATACAGAACGCCCCATCGTGGTAATTTGCCAGGACGATATGGCAGCCAAACGCCTGCAAAGTGAGCTGACCGCCTTTACAGGAGAAGCCTTCCCCATTCTCCCCGGTCGAGAGCTGACCCTTTACGACAGCATTGGCGTTTCCCGTGGCTGGGAGCAAAAGCGCCTGCGGCAATTATACGATTTGCGCGAAGGAAAGACCCGGCTGCAAATTATGTCCTGGGAAGCCCTTGCCATTCGCACAATGCCGCCGGAAAAGCTAAGCAGCAGCGTGTTTTCCCTTTCCGTTGGCAAGGAATATGTACTATCTGACCTCATTACCCAGCTTACCCAAGCGGGCTACAGCCGCTGCTCTATGGTAGAAGGTCCGGGTCAGTTTGCCGTCCGCGGCGGTATTTTGGATGTGTTCTCCCCTGCCGCCGACCAACCCTACCGTGCAGAGTTTTTTGGAGATGAGCTGGATACCATCGGCTATTTTGATATTGATACCCAACGCCGCACAGAAAATACCAACGAAGTGGTAATTCTCCCCGTTGGGGAAACCCAGCCCTCACTTCACAGTGGCGGTATTGCGGGGCTTTGCCAGGATTTAGAGCATTTTATTGCCCGGCAGAAACGGCGGAAAACCCCAAACGATGCGCTTATCGCCACCTTGGAAAAAGACCTCCAAAAGTACCAAAACAGCGTACAAAATGCCGCATCTGACCGATATATGGCGCTGATATATGATGAATTTACCTGCGCCGCCAACTATATTCCCGAAAATGCAGCACTTGTCCTCTTAGACCAAGGCAGTCTTAAAAAAGCTGCCCGCACCTTTGAGGATGAAATGGGGCTTACATTGGACAGCTTACTCCAAAGCGGCACAGTTGCAGGTGAGCTTTGCGACTACACCTGCCCCTGGGAGGATTTTTGCGGACTGCTGAACGGTAAAAGTGTTCTCTATTTAGATGGCTTTGCCGGTGCGGCATACCCGGAGGCTTGCCCGCCTAAGACCCTCCTGTCCCTTACCGCCAAGCAGCTGCCCGGCTACGGCGGCAATATGGATACGGCGGCAGCAGACCTCAATCACTACCAAAATCTGAACTTTTCCACCGTTGTTCTCTGCGGTTCCCGTCGCAGAGCAGAGCTTTTACAGGAGCTATTGGCTTCCCGGGGTGTTAAGGCGAATATTTGCATTCCCTTAAATATGCTCCCCCAGCCCGGGCAAGTGTTCCTGACGGATACAACTCTCCCCTTCGGTATGGAGTATCCTACAATGAAGTTCTCCGTACTGACGGAGGGTCAGCTTATCGCCAAAACCACCCCAAAGAAAAAGACCAAAGGCTCTACCAACCGCCAAAAGCTCAATTCCTTTACCGACCTCACCCCCGGCGACCTTGTTGTACACGAAAACTACGGCATCGGTCGTTTTGTGGCTATGGAGCAGATTCGGCTGGATGGTGTTATTAAGGACTATATTAAAATTGCCTACCAAGGCACGGATACCCTCTTTGTGCCTGCCACCCAGCTGGATATGGTCAGCAAATATATCGGCGGTGGCGAGGATGGGAATGTTCGACTGAGTAAAATCGGCACCGATGCCTGGCAAAAAACCAAGCAAAAAGCCCGAAAAGCCGCTAAAGATATGGCAGGCGAGCTGATTAAGCTCTACGCCGCCCGCCGCCGTCAGGAGGGCTACGCCTTCGCAGCCGACTCCCCCTGGCAGCTGGAATTTGAAGATAATTTCCCTTACCCGGAAACCGAGGATCAGCTTCGCTGTATCGCAGACATCAAAGCCGATATGGAATCTCCCACACCTATGGACAGACTCCTTTGCGGCGATGTGGGCTTCGGCAAAACCGAGGTTGCCCTGCGGGCTGTGATGAAAGCGGTTATGGACGGAAAGCAGGTTGCCATTTTAGTACCTACTACCATTCTTGCCCAGCTGCATTATCAAACCATCCTCTCCCGGTTTTCAGGTTTCCCTGTAAATGTGGATGTTCTCAGCCGTTTCCGCACCCCCACCCAACAGAAAAAGACCATCAAAAATTTAAAAGACGGTCTTGTAGATGTGGTTGTGGGTACCCACAAGCTGCTCCAAAAGGGTGTGGAATACAAGGATTTGGGGCTTTTGATTGTGGACGAGGAACAGCGTTTCGGTGTCAGCCACAAGGAACGGCTGAAGGAGATTTCTCAGGGTGTGGATGTGCTGACGCTCTCCGCTACACCCATCCCCAGAACGCTGAATATGGCGCTGTCCGGCATTCGGGATATGTCCACCATTGAAGAGCCACCCAGCGACCGCTATCCCGTACAGACCTTCGTAATGGAGCATTCCAACGCCGTCATTGACGATGCCATCCGCCGCGAGATTATCCGGGGCGGTCAGGTCTACTATCTTCACAATCGGGTGGAAACCATTGACCAGTGCGCCGCTGCTATCAAACGCCGCATTCCCGGCTTGCAGGTGGCAGTCGCCCACGGAAAATTGGGTGAAGATACCTTGGGCGATGTGATGCAATCTATGGCAAACGGCGAAATTCAGGTTTTGGTCTGCACCACCATTATCGAAACCGGCTTGGATATTCCCAATGCCAACACCCTTATTATCGAACACGCCGACCGCTTTGGTCTTTCCCAGCTTCACCAGCTTCGTGGTCGCGTCGGTCGTTCCAATCGCCACGCCTACGCCTACTTCACTTATAAACCCGACAAGGCGCTGACCGAGGTTGCTGAAAAGCGACTTTCCGCCATTCGGGTCTTTGCCGAGTTCGGCTCCGGCTTCAAAATTGCTATGCGGGACTTGGAAATCCGTGGCGCAGGCAACCTGTTGGGCGCAGAACAATCGGGGCATATGATGAGTGTTGGCTACGATATGTACCTGAAGCTCTTGGATGAAGCCGTTTTGGAAGAACGGGGTGAAAAGCCCAAGGAGCCGGAATGTACTGCCGACCTCTCCGTTACCGCCAATGTGGATCAAGGCTATGTTTCCCGGGGCGAGGAGCGTATGGACCTTTATCGGCGGATGGCTGCTATCCGCTCTCACTCAGACGCAGATGACCTTTTGGACGAAATCATTGACCGCTACGGTGAGCCACCCAAGGGTGTTCTCAATTTGATTGATATTGCTCTTTTGCGGGCAAATGCCCAAAAGGTAGGCATTAAGGACATTCGGCAAAAGGCTACAGATGTGCTGTTTACCTTGACGAACTTAGATTTCCAGGCTGTAAGCGCCCTATGCGCAGACGATGCCTATAAGGGTCGCGTTCAGCTTCTTGCCAATTATAAAGAGCCTACCCTGCGGCTTCGGCTTGCCGGCGGCGTGGACAGTCTGCGGCAGAGCAAGGTGTTCATCCAAAACTACAGCAAATACCTCTCCGGCAAATAGTTGCATTTTTACCCCTATATGCTATAATATAGGAGAATAAACAACGAGGTGCATATATGGCAAAAGAGAAATTTTCACCCCAGGATGAGCTGGATATACAGCAGTCAGCTTATCAGCAGTATATTAAACGCAAAAAATTCACCGGTTCAAACACCGGGAAATTCTTTGCTGTCGCTGTTATTGTGGTTTTTCTTGCTCTCGCTGTTGCTGTATTCTATACAAACTTTTTCCGGCAGGATACAGAGCCAGACAGGCTTATTAAAAATGTAGCTGTTGGCGGTATCTCCCTGCAGGGACTTACAGCGGATGAAGCAATCGGGCTTTTAAGCCAGCACGCAGAGGAGCTGCTTCCCAAGGACGATATCATTGTCAGAATTTTGGACAGTACACTGATTCTTAGCAACGAGGATACCAAGGCGCAGTTAGACCTTTCTGCTATGGCTACGGCCGCCTATCTTCACGGCAGAGATGATTTAAGCGATGGTGCAGAGCTCTTGGAGCTTAGTCCCTACGATTTTGTAAAAGTAGAAGCCAGTGAAATTCGTGCCCTGCTTATTGCCTTTGTGCAGCCCTTTAACGGTCGCCCTGTTGAAACCACCGTTACGGTTACAGGAGACCGCCCGAATCTGACACAGGAGCCTGCGGAAAACGAACCAAGCCAAATACTGACCATTACCGTCGGCACACCCAAATATCTCTGCGACCCGGAAACCATTTTCCGAACAATTTTGCAGGCGCACAAAACCCGTCAGCTTGAAATTATCGGTCAGACCTGGCTTGTTGAGCCTGAACAATTAAGCGCAGATACGGTATTCTATCTGCATTGTGCATATGCAAAAAACGCCTCCATAGACCCAGAAACACACATTGTTACAAAATCCGTCTATGGCTACGGCTTTAATATCCAACAGCTTCAAAAAGAACTGGACTTAGCCCAGCCCGGCGATGTTATCACCGTTCCCCTTTATAGGATAAAGCCAAGCATTACTACCGATGAACTAATAAACACATTATCATAAACTGCCATCATTAAAAAGGAACCCCCCGGTAAAACCGGGGGTTCTTCATATGCGGGCATAGCCCTATGTTCCTCGCGTAACACGTAAACGCGTAATTCTTTCCTGCCAACCGC
>JAZRKY010000194.1:0-3005 GCA_045646585.1 Faecousia sp.
ACCGGCCAAGTAGTGATCCCAGTGGCCGGAAATTTTATACAAATCGCTCTTTGCCATCAAGGGGGTCTAGGTCAGCAGGTAGCCCCGCTTTTGCTCCTCGGCCTCAATCCAGCGCTGGAGGGTTTGGATAACTCTCGCGCCCTTAGGCAGCAGAATAGGCAGACCTTGACCGATTTCTTCCACGGTGGTGAAGAACTCCAGCTCACGACCTAACTTGTTGTGGTCGCGCTTGAGGGCTTCTGCCTGCTTTTCAAGATAGGCATCCAGCTCGTCCTTGGAGGGGAAGCCGATGCCGTAAATTCTCTGAAGCATTTTGCGATTGCTGTCGCCGCGCCAGTAAGCACCGCAGGACTTGGTCAGCTTGAAGCCGTTGTGGCGGAGGCGACCGGTGTGGTCTAAATGAGGACCGGCGCACAGATCGGTAAAGTCGCCCTGAGTGTAGAAAGAAATGGTCTCGTTTTCGGGCAGGTCTTCAATCAGCTCTCTCTTATAGGGCTCGTTTTGGGCATCTGCCCAAGCCAGGGCGTCTGCTCGGGGCAGCTCGCTGCGCTCAATGCGGATGCGCTCTTTTACGATTTTCTTCATCTCGGCTTCGATTTGCGCCAAATGGTCGGGGGTAAAGGTAAAGGGCGCGTCAAAGTCGTAGTACCAGCCCTCGTCGTTGGCAGGACCGATGGCAAGCTGCACCTCAGGCCACAGCCGCTTGACGGCCTGCGCCATCACATGGGAGCTGGTGTGCCAAAAGGTCTTGCGGTACTCGGGGTTTTCAAAGGTGTACAGATTTTCTTCGGACATAGTAAATTCCTCCTTTTTGATTGGGGAGAGAAAAAATAAATCCCACCCCTGAAAAATCAGGGGTGGGATACAAAGTATTCCACGGTTCCACCCTGGTTGCAGATTGCTCTGCCACTCATTGACGCTTTAACGGGCGCGCCCGGAACACCATTTCCGATGTTCGGCTCAAAAGTGGTATCCGTTTTGCAGGGTTGCAGAGCCGTCGCACCAAAATCGGCTCCTCTCTGGGCATCTTACAAAAGGGATGTGTCTTTTTCACAGCCTTTAATAGAAAAAATATAGCACAGTTTCTTTTTCCTGTCAATCCCAAAGCCGGTTGAAAAGAGACAAAAAAGGTGGTATAATGGGGGCAGAAAGGCGGGTTTTTATGATCGATGTTTGCGATATTCATATAATGAAGCCGCTCCTTGCGGAGCACGGCTTTCACTTTTCCAAGGCAAAGGGACAGAATTTCCTCATTTCCCGTTGGGTGCCGGAGCGAATTGCTGAGGATGCGGGGGTGGATGAGACCGCCGGTGTGCTGGAAATCGGTCTGGGTAACGGTCCACTGACCCAGCAGCTTTGCCTGCGGGCGAAAAAGGTCTGCGCGGTGGAGCTGGACAATCGGCTAAAGCCTATTTTGGACTTGACGGTAGGCGAGTTTTCCAATTTGGAGATTATTTGGGATGATGTGCTGAAGCAGGACGTGGCGGCGCTGGTAAAAGAGAAATTTGCCGGTCTGCGCCCGATGGCCTGCGCTAATTTGCCCTATTATATTACATCGCCCATTTTGTCTGCATTGTTAGAGGCGGAATGCTTTGACTCTGTTACGGTTATGGTGCAAAAAGAGGTTGCCCAGCGGATTGCGGCAAAGCCGGGAACTGCGGATTACAGCGCATTTACGGTGTTTTGCCAGTATTATGCTGTGCCGGAGCTGCTTTTCGATGTGCCTGCCGGGTGCTTTTTGCCTCAGCCTAAGGTAACCTCTGCGGTAATTACCTTAAAAACCAGAAAAGAACGCCCTTGGGAGATTTTAGACGAAGCTGTTTTCTTCCGGGTGGTAAAGGCCAGCTTTGCTATGCGGAGAAAGACCCTGCAAAACGGTCTGGCGGCAGGCTTTTCAGAGCTGGGAAAAGTCGGGGCAGGGGAGATTATCGAAAGTTGCGGCTTGCCGGCATCCGTGCGGGGCGAGACCTTGGATATTGGGCAGTTTGCATCTATTGCCAATGCCATTGCAAGCCGAGGGAAGTCGAACCCCGATAGGTTTTGAGCGACAGCTTTCCGCCAATACTGCGGAAAATCCCTCGAAAATATCGGACGGGTATTCCCTTCGTGATTTTACTTGTCTTGACGAAAAGCTGCTATCTCAAAACTGCGCAGCACCCCACAGCAAGGAGTTTTGCTTTGGATTTTTCCTTGCCTTGCTGACGCAAGGCAAGGAAGATAAGGAAAAATACAAATAAAAGAATTACTGTGGGGCTGTCGGTGTTCGACTTCCCTCGGCTTAGGGAGAAAAAACGGTGATTGAATTTCTTCTTTTGGATTTAGACGATACCATTTTAGACTTTCATAGGCAGGAGCATTTTGCTATTCGCAAGACCTTGTCTGCGGTGGGGATAGAGCCTACCGATGATGTTTGCAATTTATACAGCAAAATCAATTTGCGACACTGGAAAATGCTGGAAACAGGTGAGATGACAAGAGAAACCCTTGCGTGGCATCGCTTTTTGGAGCTTTTTGAAGCGCTGGAGGTGGAAGCTGACCCCCATAAAACAGCACAGCTTTATTGGGAAAATTTGGCTACAGGACATTACTTTTTGCCCGGCGCGGAGAAAGCGGTTAAGGCACTGGCGAAAAAATATAAGCTCTATATGGTAACAAACGGTACTGCCAGCGTGCAGCACAGCCGGATTGCCAGCGCAGGGCTTGCACCCTTGTTTGCGGGGATATTTATTTCTCAGGAGATAGGCGCAGACAAGCCGACAAAGGCTTATTTTGACAGTTGCTTTGCCCAAATTCCGGGGCTTGCACGGGAAAAGGCGCTGATTGTTGGAGATAGTCTCAGCTCCGACATCCGCGGCGGCAAAAATGCGGGGATTGCCACCTGTTGGGTCAATCCCAAGGGCAAAACCGCGCCTGCGGAGAATACGCCGGATTATGAGATTAAGAGCATTACTGAGCTGGAAGGTTTGTTGGAAAACATATAAAAGCCTCCCTTGTGCAAAGGGAGG
>JAZRKY010000195.1:0-2780 GCA_045646585.1 Faecousia sp.
CTCCCCAAAGGGGAGGGTTACTATCCCCACACCACAAAAAACAGGCTATCCCGCAAATGGGATAGCCTGTAGCTTTATTTATCCGGGGAAAATATTGGTAATCCAAAGCAAAATCGGAATCACCAAAGAGAATACGCTAACCAGCCAAGGATACAGCACCTTGCGGGAAAGGAACATCATAAGTAAGCTACCAATCGTAATCAGCAGCGGCACCATAACCGCCACATTCCGTTCAATCATCATAGCATACTCGCCGTTTGCCTGCATATTGATACCTACAAACACCGGCAGACGGGCGGCATTGTCTATTGCCAGCGAAATTGCCGCAATGACCACAGGAATCGCCAGCACCACACTGCGCAGCTTATAGATCCACTGGCAGCCTATCTTTACATAGGCCCATATTTTCTTCAGCATTTGCTTATATTCTTCAGGGATTTCTATCTTTTTCGTCTCCATAAGCGCGCCGTCCTTTCTATGTGTTTTGTATCATAACATATTTCTTTTTTGGTTGCAAGTAGCAGAAAAGTCCGTTTTATTTCTCTTTTAGTCTTGTATATTAGGGCTACAGACAAAAACTAAGGAGGATTTTTCTATGTTTACTGCCGCTATTTGCCGTTATCTTAACCAGCCTGTCGTCCCCCGCCCCAACGCAGCCACCCGCCGGGAGGTCTTGCAAAAGCTCATTGACCATTTGCTGATTATTGCCATTTGCGCCGGGGTTTCTGCCTGCGCCGTCTTTCTTACCCTTTTCGTTTAATGTTTTCCTTGTAAAGCGCCACAAGACCTTTCACAAGCAAATCCTTATCGTAAATCATCTCTCTGTGGCACAGCGGAATGATAAACTTGGCAATGCCGCCGGTGGCAACCACCGTAGTCTTATAGCCCAGCTCCTCTTCCATTCGGTCAATCATTCCGTCCAGCATACAGGCCGCGCCCATCATAAGCCCGGAGCGCATAGCATCCACCGTATTGCGGCCAATGGCTCGCTTCGGCTGGTCTAATTGCAGACCGGGAAGCAGCGCTGTGCGGTCTGTCAGCGCATCCATAGAGATTTTTACGCCGGGAATGATTGCGCCGCCGATATAGGAACCGGCTTTATCAATTACGGAAATGGTTGTTGCCGTACCCATATCAATGATGGTAAGAGGCGGCTTATGCTCCCGCAGCGCTGCCACAGCGCCCACTACCAAATCTGCGCCTGTCTGCCCGGGGTTTTCCAGCAGGATATTCAGGCCGGTTTTCAGCCCGGGTCCCACTACCAATGCTGTTTTTCCTGTGAGCTTCTTAATGGCAGTCTGAAAAGAGTTAAGCACCTGAGGCACAACGGAGGCGATAATCGCGCCCTCTACTTCCGCCACATTCACGCGGTAGACCTCCATTAGGCTCTTTACATCGAGGCAGTATTCGTCGGAGGTTTTGGTGGCATCTGTGCGAAGCCGGGCTTCAAATAAAATCTCATCCTCCCGAACACCACCGATAACAATATTGGAATTGCCGATATCCACCGTTAAAATCATACTGTTTCCTCCAAATTCATAGCATTTATCAAATAACAGGTCTCAATCTTCCCCTGCTGCACCTCAATAACACCTGCGCTGCCCCCAAATGAGCCGCAAGCGCCGGGATTGAGCACCCACATCCCGTCGGGTAAACACCGACAATCGGCATTATGGGTATGTCCGTACAAAACAGCGGCGGCATCGTGCCTTACGCCGTCTGCAATCAGTAGCCCCGTTGTGATTTTCACATTGTGCCGATGGCCGTGTGTCATAAAAAGCCTTACGCCGCATACATCATAGCAGAGTATTTCCGGCACAGGCCGCAAAAGCCGATACTTATCGCAATTTCCCGGCAGGGCGTGGATGGGAACGTGAGGATATTCCGTAGAAAGCACCTGCGCATCCTCAAAATAATCGCCAAGATGTACAACCGCATCCGGCTTCATTTTTTCCACACACCGCCGCATAAAGCTAAGGCCGGCGTGGGAATCGGAAAGCACCAAAATTCGCATCCTGCACCAACCCCTTCTGCGCAGCATATAGTAATAGTGTAAAAGCTATTATAGCAGGCATTTTGACAGGAGGCAATAAAATGGAGAAAAATTCTCAAGATTTTTCTATGAAGGAGGCTATGCGCCTGGCAAACTCCCCCGCAGGAAAGCAGCTTGCCGCCCTTTTACAGCAAGCAGACCCCCAGGTTTTAGATAGCGCTGTCCGGCAAGCCCAGCAGGGAAACTATCAGGATGCGGCGCAGCAGCTAAAGGCTTTGATGTCCTCACCCCAAGCGCAAGCCCTGCTCAAGGAATTGGAGAGATAGATGGCTGGCTTGGAAGAACAGCTAAACGCTGTGCTGTCAAACCCGCAAATGATGCAGCAAATTATGACGATGGCGCAAAGCTTTTCGCCACCCCAGGAAACGCCACCGCCACCCGTTCAAACGCAGCCTGCGCCATCCCTTCCCGCCATTGACCCCGCTATGCTCCAAAAGCTATCCACGCTGATGAATCAAGGGGGCATTGACAAAAACCAACAGCATCTTCTCAGCGCTTTAGGCGCTTACATAAACCCACACCGGGTTACCAAGCTGGAAAAAGCGATGCAGGCAGCGAAAATGGCAAAAATGGCCACAAGTCTATTCGGTAATTTTGGTCAAGGCAGGTGAAGCTATGTATAACCGTTATACCCCCCAATCCGACGGCTCATACCGCCGGGACAAAATGCCCGACCGTTCCCAAATGCCACAGCCACCTCGTCCACAGCAGCACCAGCCACACCCCC
>JAZRKY010000196.1:0-7092 GCA_045646585.1 Faecousia sp.
AAGGGCTGACGGATGAGGTCAGAACCTCACCCACCGCAAGCGGTCCCCCCTCCCCAAAGGGGAGGGGTATATTACGCATCTATCGTCGAAATGGTCTGTGTGGTTTCCTCCAAAACATCCAAAAGCACCCGAACGGTGTCCATCGCCGTAAAGATGGTTACATTATTCTCGGTGGCAATCTTGCGAATCTCACTGCCGTCATTGTCAGAACCCTCAGGGCCGGGCTCCTTGGTGTTAATCACATAGGCAATATGCCCCTGGCGGAGCGCCTCGGGAATTTCCTCGCTGTCGTCGCTGATTTTGCTGAGAATGTGGGTGCGGATGCCGTTTTCCTTGAGGAATTTCGCCGTACCCTCGGTAGCCTGGATGTTAAAGCCCAAGTTATAGAACCTGCGAATCAGCGGCAGCGCCTCTTCCTTATCCCGGTCAGCGATGGTGGCAAAGACCGTACCGTAATTTTGCAGATGCATACCGGAAGCCTGGAGCGCCTTGTAAAGCGCCCGGTTGAGCTTATCGTCATAGCCGATGGCTTCGCCTGTGGACTTCATTTCAGGGGACAGATAAGCATCCAGGCCCCGCAGCTTATTAAAGGAGAACACAGGCACTTTTACATACCAGCGCTTCTTTTCCTCGGGGTAAATATCGAAGATGCCCTGTTCTTTCAGGGTCTTGCCCATAATTACCTCGGTGGCAATATCGGCAAGAGAATAGCCTGTTGCCTTAGAAAGGAAGGGTACCGTCCGGGAGGAACGGGGGTTTACCTCGATGATATACACATTTTCGTCCTTATCCACAATGAACTGGATATTGTAAAGACCGATAATGCCAATACCCAAGCCCAATTTCTTGGCGTACTGCAGGATAATGCCCTTAACCTTATCGGAAATGGAGAAGGGCGGATAGACGGAAATGGAGTCGCCGGAGTGAACGCCGGTACGCTCAACCAACTCCATAATGCCGGGAACAAACACATTGATGCCGTCGCAGATGGCATCCACCTCCACTTCCCTGCCCTCGATATATTTATCTACCAGAACAGGCTTGTCCTCGTCGATTTCTACCGCAGTTTTCAGGTAGTGGCGCAGCTGATTTTCGTTGGCAACAATCTGCATCGCCCGACCGCCCAGCACAAAGCTGGGGCGCACCAAAACAGGATAGCCAATCTCAGATGCCGCCCGGATACCGTCCTCGATTTTGGTAACCGCCTGACCCTTGGCTCTGGGAATGTCTAATTCATTTAAGAGGTTTTCAAAGGCGTTTCTGTCCTCTGCCCGGTCGATGGCGGCGCAGTCTGTGCCGATAATCTTCACACCCCGGTCGGTGAGCGGCTGGGCAAGGTTAATAGCGGTCTGTCCGCCCAAGGACGCGATAACACCCTCGGGCTTTTCAAACTCGATGATGTTCATAACATCCTCAGGGGTCAGCGGCTCGAAATACAGCTTATCGGCTGTGGTGTAGTCGGTGGAAACGGTCTCCGGGTTATTGTTAATGATGATGGCTTCATAGCCGGAGTTTTTAATGGTCATTACCGCGTGAACGGTGGAGTAGTCAAATTCCACGCCCTGACCGATACGGATAGGACCTGCGCCCAGCACCACAATCTTCTTTTTGGGTGTGAGAACGGAGGCATTTTCGTCAGAATAGGAGGAGTAGAAATAAGGAATGTAGGCGCCTGTATGGCAGGTATCTACCATCTTAAACACCGGGAACAGATTATTTTCCTTGCGGAAATCGTACACATCCATTTCCTTGCAATTCCACATTCTTGCCACATACTTGTCGCTAAAGCCCATCTTCTTGGCAGACTTTAAGGTTTCCAAATGGAAAGCATTGGCTTTCAAATTTTCCTCCATCTGCACAATCTTCAAAATGACTTCCAGGAAATAGGAGGTAATCTGGGTAATTTCGTGAATTTCCGCTACGGAAACACCCCGCGCCAGCAGCTCTGCGATGGCGAAAATATTATCGGAACGGAACTGACGGATATAATCCTTCAGCTCGTCATTTGTCATATCGTCAAATTTTGCGTGATAAATGTGGTGTACGCCAACCTCCAGGGAGCGAATACCCTTGAGCAGCGCCTCTTCAAGGTTAGAGCCGATGCCCATAATTTCGCCGGTGGCCTTCATCTGCGTACCCAGCACATTGGAGGCATTTGTAAACTTATCAAAGGGGAAACGGGGCAGCTTGGCAATCACATAATCCAGCTTCGGCTCGAATGCGGCGTTGGTGTTGGCAATCTTAATTTCCTCCAGGGTCATACCCACTGCAATCTTTGCCGTAACCCGGGCGATGGGATAGCCGGAGGCCTTGGAAGCCAGGGCAGAAGACCGGGAAACCCGGGGATTGACCTCAATGAGGTAATATTCGCTGGTGTCGGGATTTAAGGCAAACTGCACATTACAGCCGCCCTCGATTTTCAGCTCACGGATAATCTTGATGGCGCTGTCGTTGAGCATTTTCTCGTCTTTTTTGGACAGCGTCATAATAGGCGCAACCACGATAGAGTCGCCGGTATGGACACCAACAGGGTCGATATTTTCCATACCGCAGATGGTGATGGCGTGGTCGTTTCCGTCCCGCATAACCTCAAACTCAATCTCCTTGTAGCCCTTGACGGACTTTTCAATCAGCACCTGATGGACAGGAGAGAGCTTAAAGGCGTTAATGCCGATTTCAATGAGTTCTTCCTCGTTATAGGCAAAGCCGCCGCCTGTACCGCCGAGAGTAAAGGCAGGACGCAGCACCACAGGATAGCCAATCCGCTTTGCCGCCTCTTTTGCCTCTTCTAAGCTGTAGGTAATCTCAGAGGGAATGGTAGGCTCGCCAATGGACTGGCACAGCTCCTTGAAAAGCTCCCGGTCCTCTGCCCGCTCAATCGACTCACTGCTTGTACCCAGCAGCTCTACATTACATTCCTTCAGAACGCCCTTCTTTTCCAGCTGCATAGCCAAGTTAAGACCTGTCTGACCGCCGATACCGGGGAGGATGGCATCGGGTCGCTCAAAGCGGAGAATCTTTGCCACATATTCTAAGGTCAGCGGCTCCATATACACCTTATCGGCGATGGTGGTATCGGTCATAATGGTGGCGGGGTTGGAGTTGCACAGCACCACCTGATAGCCTTCCTCTTTCAGCGCAAGGCAAGCCTGTGTGCCTGCGTAGTCAAACTCCGCAGCCTGTCCAATCACAATAGGACCGGAGCCGATAATTAAAATTTTCTTCAAATCTGTTCTCTTTGCCATAATTTTTCCTCCCTGATTATCTTTTATATACAACTTTTCCGTTACAAACTGTCATTACGCACTCGCCCGCAAGTTCCCAGCCGGTAAAGGGCGTAGCCTTGCCCATAGAAATAAAATCTTCCGGGTCAACGGTAAAGGTTTTCTCCAAATCCCACACCGTATAATCCTCCCCAAGGGGAATGTGAAACCGCCGCCTGGGGTTGTTGGCAAGCAAATCAATGAGCTTTTCCAAAGGCAGAATACCCGGCTTTACAAGGTGGGTGTACAGCACCGAAAATGCCGTTTCAATGCCCACAATGCCAAAGCTGCTGCCTTGCAAGCCTTTTCCCTTTTCCTCAGCGGAATGGGGGGCGTGGTCGGTGGCAATCATATCAATCGTGCCGTCCAAAATACCTGCAATAAGGGCTTCCTTGTTTTCTTTCCCCCGGATAGGCGGATTCATCTTAAATCTGCCCTCTTCCTGGAGCTGGCTATCGTCCATCACAAGGTAATGGGGAGCCGTTTCTGCGGTAACATTGACGCCCCTATCTTTCGCCTGCCGTATCAGCGCCACACTTTCCTTTGCAGACACATGGCAGATGTGATAGGCAACGCCTGTTTCTTCCACAAGGCGTAAATCCCTCTCAATCTGGGCATATTCGCTTTCACTGCAAATGCCCTTGTGGTTGTGCGCCTTGGCATACTCGCCATCGTGGATATAGCCGCCGCGGAGCAGGCTTTCCACCTCACAGTGGGCAACAATCATTTTCCCCAGCGCCTTGGCTCTTAGCATAGCCGCGCGCATCATATCGTCATTTTGCACACCCTTGCCGTCATCGGAAAAAGCGATGACCTTTTCTGCCATTTCTTCCAACTGCGCCAACTGTTGCCCCTTCTGCCCTACTGTAATTGCGCCGTAGGGATAGATATGGATGCAGGCATCCGTCTCGATAACAGAAAGCTGCTTTTGTAAATTCTCCAAGCTGTCCGGCACAGGGTTCAGGTTTGGCATTGTGCATACCGCTGTGTACCCGCCCCGGGCTGCCGCCCGACTTCCCGAAAATATGGTCTCTTTATAAGAAAAACCCGGCTCACGAAAATGCACATGCACATCGCAAAAGCCGGGAAAAACAACATATGAGGGATTTTCGGAAAGCAAATCGGAAACAACGGGAGAAGAAAAAACACGACCGCCGGGGCAACCGACCATCTGTTTTTTGCTCATACCATACTGCATAAATGGCTCCTCCTTTTTGCTCAAAAAACCTTATCCCGGAGATACTACCACAAGCATCTCCATTTGTCAACAAATTTCTCTTATATTTTAAGGCAAAGGCGCCATCCTGTCAAGAGGAATATCATTCGTATCTAAATCTTTATAGGGATATTTTCTGCCGGTTCCCGAAATGGTGCTTTTATGGGTGGATAATAGCCGCACAATATCGTAAACATCAATCCAAATTTCCGATAAGCACTCCTTCTGACTTTCGTCAAAAATCAGCTGCATTCCAAAATGCAAATGAACTGTCTCAATATTATTCACATTCTCCCGGTCGGAATATCCTGTGCGCCCCATATAGCCGATAAGATCCCCCGCCTGCACCGTATCCCCCACCTGCAGACCCGGCGCGAAGGGCTTATCCTTTTGTAAATGGGCATAGTAATAGTAGCGCTTGGAATCAAAGGAACGGATACCGATTCGCCAGCCGCCGTAGCGATTCCAGCCCATCGCCTCCACTACACCCCCCTCCACCGCAACGATGGGCGTTCCCAGCGCGCCCATCATATCGTGTCCCAAATGCTTCCGGGCAAAGCCGAAGGAACGCTTCACCCCAAAATCATCGCTATGGCTGTAGCCGTAGCCTGCGGCGATGGGAGAAAAGGCCTTCAGCCCATAGCTTTCCTGCCACTGCCCGTTAATCTCCACCGCAAAATGCCCCAAAAGCCCACCCAGCACTGCCGTGTAGGCTTCGTGATAGTAGCTGTAGTATTTATAAAAGTCGCCCAACAGCTCCTCCGGGGACTTATCCCCCTTTAGCTGGGTAACCGCCTTTTTTACCGAGTCCAGAGGGCATTTCCCCCCGGTGCGGCACGCCGCAAGGGCAAGGGAATCTATCCAGGAAATATGCTTTTCCTGCCCGACTGTTAAAATATCCGCATCCATCGCATATTTGAGCGATTCATAAGGCACAGTGAAATCCACCCACCGAATGGTCTCTGCCCGTACCGGGAAAATAAGCAAGCTGATTATTACAAAAAACAAAAAAATCCGCCGTTTCACATCCTCACCTCTTAAGGTAGGATGTGAAACGGCGAACAAAATATACATTACCCCGTTGTCATTGCGAACCCGTCCGCTTAAGTGGTGTGGCAATCTAACCAGAAATCTGCAACAAAGGTTGTCATTGCGAGGAGCGAAGCGACGTGGCAATCTCCCGAAATAATCTCTAACTTTGTCATCCTGAGCAAGCATCAGCGCGTTGAAGGATCTTCGCACGAAAATTCTGCATAGCATTCAAGATAATGCGTAGCCTCGGCTCCCCTTATAGGGGAGCTGGCAGAAATCTTTGATTTCTGACTGAGGGGTTGTCCCATCTTAAGTAAGACACCCCCTCCGACCTCGCTTTCGCTCGGCCACCTCCCTCAAAGAGGGAGGCAAGGCTTCGACTTCGCAGCCTTTGGCTGCTCCACTTAGAATGACAGCCTTGTTGGCAACTATGCATTTGTAGCGCCGACACCATAATTGTCCACTGTCCATTGTCAACTGTCAATTTCTAATCCACCAAATCCCGACAAATCTCCTTTGCCAACGACTTGCCCGCCTCCATTGTGTAAAGGGAGCTTTTCTTTTTCTGTATATGCTTGAAATAACTATTTATAGTGCAATTTTCCCCAACGGAGTGCAGCCTTAAATGTCTCTACTTCCAAATCGTTTCGCAAATCTATATAGTCTTCCAATATTTCTTTGTCCCTTTCCGGCAAACGGGATATAATGATACGAACTTTCTCCTCGTATGCGTTGCATTGTTCGCTAAGAGCCAGCAATGATACATCTTCGTATTTGTGGATATTCGGTAACCCATAAAAATCCTGTAAACTCTCTTTCATCTCAAAACCTCCTAATATAGTCAGTATAGTTACAAATTGCAGTATAGTCAAGTGCCATTTTTCCAAAGATAATGAAAGTAATCTTTTGGAAAGGGGTGTCTGTCTTGATAAGCTATGCGCCGTTATGGGAAACAATGGAAAAACGAAAAATAACCACATATACACTTATCCATAAATACGGCATCAATCCCCGAACCATCAATAACCTAAAGCACAACCAGTCCATTACAATGTACACATTAGAACGGCTCTGCCAGATTTTGCAGTGTCAGGCAGAATCTATCGTGCGGTTTGTGCCAGAAAAAAGGTGAGATTTCTTATCTCTTAGTTATATTATAGCACATTGTGAACAACTCCACAATACAGAAAAACACAGTTTTTGCCTATAATATTCCCGTAAAGGGAAAGGCTGGTGAGGACTGTGTTGGACTATACGCCTATGTGGGAAACAATGCAGGAAAAGGGAATATCACAATACAGTCTCTTAAAGGCTGGGATTGACAATAAGACTTTGGATGCTATTAAAAAAGGGAAAAATATCACGCTTTTAACCCTTGAGAAGCTTTGTGCCGTGCTTAACTGTACCCCTAATGAGGTCGTGCGGTTTGTGCCTGAAGACAAAAAAGGAACCCCCCGGTAAAACCGGGGGTTCTTCATATGCGGGCATAGCCCTATGTTCCTCGCGTAACACGTAAACGCGTAATTCTTTCCTGCCAACCGCGAAATAGGTAGCTATCGACTCACACAACTCTTTCTATCC
>JAZRKY010000197.1:0-3518 GCA_045646585.1 Faecousia sp.
GGTGTTGACATAGTGCAGCTCAATGCCGTACTTGGCAGCCTCTTCCACAGTGTAGATAGAAGCAGCGCGCGCAAGACGAGCCTCGTCAATATCGGTAACTACCAGCAGGCTGGGACGGCGGTCGCAGTGGATGGCATAGTCAATAGCGGCAAGACCCATAGGACCAACGGAAGCCAGCAGAGCCATCTTACCGCCCTCTTTAATGCCCATTTCGTGGACATAAGAGCCGGCCTTGGTGTGATACATCGCGTGGAAAGTGCCGATAACACAGCTTAAGGGTTCTGCCAAAGAGCCGTAGTAGTAGGTATCGGACTCATAGGGCAACAGGCAATTCTCCAGCAAAGTTTCAATAGGAATATTGGCGTACTGGGCGTTGCCGCCGCAGAACTCGTAGGAGTAGCCGGGAGCCATCTGAGAGCCCTTATGGAAGTGTGCGGGCTGAATGACAAATTTATCACCAACCTGGTACTTATGCTTCCAGTTTTCTCCTACAGCAACAATATCGCCACAAAACTCGTGGCCTACAACGGTGGGTTTTTCGGCTACATTGTCAGGAACGCGTTTGTGATCTTCTCCTTCAATCGCAGCCTTATAGGTGGACATACAAACGGAGTCGCACAGGACGCGAACCTGCACATCATCGGGACCAACCTCGGGCAGAACGATATCGTCCAGACGCAAGTCCATTTTGCCGTGAATCCTTACTGCTTTAGTATTCATCATAACTCTCCTTACATGAATAAGATTTACCTATTGCTGATATAATTTATGTTACTTTACAAGATGCTTCATTTCAATTGGACATTTCGAATTATTACATGGATAAATGAAAAAAATACCAAAAATCTACCGTTGGGAGTCAAAAGATGTCAACGGAGTCTGTTTCTATAAACCATGTGTTCGGCAACGGGCATTGAGCTTGCGGAGCCAAAGCTCTCTATAATTGACCACATTTTTTAATGGGGTGATCCCGGAAGGTCTATGATATGACACATTCTACCCGCCGGACACTTATTATATTGTTAATTTATGGACAACCCCTGCTTTTGCGTGCAAAAATTTCCCTTTGAAGACTTGGGATAGGTTGTCTTTTATTCCTCTGTAAAAGGGCTTAAGCCCACAAAAAATTCATCGTAACTGCATTTGTATAGATTCCGCAGAGCAATAATCACACGAATTGGGATATTTAGCTCACAATGCTCGTATTTCGCATAGGTACTTCTGCCCACATCATACCCCAAACACTGCAGCTTGGCGCAAAGCTCCTCCTGAGAAAAACCGGCATCGTTTCTTAAACGCCGCAAATTGTCGCCCATATTACAATCTCTTCTCAGTTTTTGCTCCATAAAATCACTCCGATAATTGTTTTTTTGACCAGTATCAGTTTCAATTATCACTATTTTATGCGATTACTCTCTAAAATATTGTCCGCAATGCTGGTCTATTTATAAAGTGATACGATTTATGGCGAAAACAATTCCCCAATAAGAAGGCACGGGAAAGGTGGATGAATTACAGCTTACAGAATTGATATTTGCCCTTTCCGGCAGACCCGGATTTGCGGAAATAGCATGTTGCAGACCATCTCCCCTTCCTGCGGCTTGCTTTACGCCTTGATTGCGAAAAATAACCGGTGCCTGCCGCCGATCCCCTACTATTTTTACGGAAACATCTGCTTAATTCAGATTGAACTATATCTTTCCGCGCCACTATCTATTTCTTGTGTAGAATGTGCTTTTCCCAGTTCCGTGTTTGGTAATATAGCCTTCATCTGTCAATTTCTTCAGGTGCCGCTCCACGGTGGATGCGCTAAGAGCAGGACACAACTCCAAGATTTCTTTCTTGGTGAACTTACCCAGCTTATTATCAATGGCATTTCGCACCGTATCCAACGATGTGGGGCTGACAATCTGCAACCGATCATCAAAGTCGCGGTATGCGGCAATAATGGTGCTCAGCAGGTATTTGACAAAAGCAGTGGGATCATCCTGCTGTTCGTGCCAGCCACCTTGTGCAGCCTCCAAAGCAGAATAATACAAATCCTTATTCTGAGCAATCTTCGCTTCCAACGAGATATATTTACCAATTTCGTAGCCCGCACGATACAGAAGCAGCGTTGTCAACAAGCGAGACATTCTGCCGTTGCCGTCCAAGAATGGGTGGATACATAGGAAATCGTGAATAAAGACGGGAATAATCAGCAAAGGGTCAACCCTGCCAGTGCCAATGGCTCTGTTATATTCGTCACAAATCTCCTGAATCGCAGGCGCTGTTTCATAAGGAGCCACCGGCGTAAAGAGCGTAAAGCGCTTGCCTGTATCATCTGTTGCGCTGATATAGTTCTGTACATTCTTAAAACTGCCACCAAACCCGGAATCAGTATGGCTGAGCAGGATCTTGTGCAGCTGCAAAATGTAGTTGGGGGTCAAGGGAATGTACTCGAAACTATCATGGATGATATTCAGGGCATCGCGATAGCCGGCAATTTCTTTTTCATCTCGGTTCCGGGGCGTGGTACGCTCGTTCATTAGCTGGCGAAGGCGCGTTTCTGTTGTGCGGATGCCTTCAATAGAGTTGGATGCCTCAGTGCTTTGCACCTTAGCAATCTCAGCCAACCGCTCCAACTCTAACGGACGCTGCTGCAGATAAACGGACTGCTTACCCTTATATTCATGGATGCGGGACAGATAGTTGATAACTTCATTGTCCCAGGTCTTATTCTCTAAAATTGTATAATCAAAATGACGCATCTCGTCACCTCCATACGCTTTCTCGTCAATTATAACCATTTTGACGAGAAAAATCAATATCTGATGTGTAAAATAATAGGCTGTACTTACGCAAAGGTAAGTACAGCCTATTATTTTAGTTAAATGCAAATGTTTTGGAGCGACGGCGGATATCCAGCTTTAGGACAATCGCTATCATCCTTAGGCCCATACCCATAGCCTATGTTTTTTCTTCTTCTGTTCTTATACTACTGTCCATTACTACCGGTATGCACGTCGGTGTTTTGCCGGTGTGCACGCCGTCATTACTCATGTGTGCAATTGCTCTTGTGTGGTCAAAAACTATGTAAATACCGGTAATTACAGTGGAAATACCTAACTTATGTATGAGCAGACTTAAACTGAATGCAGATTAACGCCAAAATCGACGATATGGACACAAGTATAAGAACAGAAATAATTTTGAAAATATAGGGGTACATATATAAAAAGAGCGGCCCCTACCAGTGAAGATAGGGGTCGCTATAGTGAATATCGGGATTTGCTCCGTTACGCGCTGTCAGACATTAGTCCGAAACACGAAGGATAACTTTCCTTTAGCCCTTGATAGCAGCCTGGGCGGCGGCGAGGCGGGCGATGGGTACGCGGAAGGGGCTGCAGGAAACATAGTCCAGACCAATCTTGTGGCAGAACGCAACGGAAACGGGGTCGCGGCCGTGTTCGCCGCAGATACCGGAGTGCAGGTGCTTTCCAAGTCGGATCGTAGCCATGTCGTTCTGTGGGCCAAGG
>JAZRKY010000198.1:0-2823 GCA_045646585.1 Faecousia sp.
GCGGACACCAACACCAAGGCAGACATCCACGAAAAGGATATGGCATACCTTGCCACCTGCCGGGAAATGGGCAGAGCCGCCGCTGCTTACTACGGCTGGCAGATTATTTCCTGTGTAAAGGACGGAAAAATGCGTTCCATCGAGGATATTCACGAAGAAATTTACGCGCTGATTAAAGACTGTCTGGAGGGTTAAGCTATGCTATATATGCTCCTTGGCGCTGGCTTTGAGGAAACCGTAGCCATCGCCCCTTTGGATCTTATGCGTCGGGCAGGAAACGAGGTTCAGACCGTAGGCATTAACGGCAAAATCGTCTATGGCGGACACGGCATCGGTGTAGAAGCCGACATTGTGTTGGATGAAATGGACTTAAATGCGCTGGAAATGATTGTTCTCCCCGGCGGTTTGGGTGGCGTTGCTTCCATCCGTGTAAGCAAGCAGGCAATGGATGCCATCCGTTACGCCTTTGAAAACGACAAATACACGGCCGCCATCTGCGCCGGCCCTACCGTTCTTGCGGATTTGGGAATTACCGACAGCAAAAGAGCTGTATGCTATCCCGGCTGTGAAGAAAATATGGGCAGTGCCACCGTGGTAAACGCCCCCTGCCTGCAAGACGGCAAAGTGATTACCGGCGCATCTGCCGGCTGCGCCACCGCCTTTGGTCTTGCCCTCATTCAAGCGCTAAAGGGTGAAGACGCAGTAAAAGCGATTGCCAAGCAAATCGTAATCCGTACCCAGGAGGTAAAAAATGGATAACGAAAACAAAAAAGACCTGCTCCCTGAGGAGGTAGCCGAAACACCTGCCCCGGAAGAAGCGGTTGCCGATACTCCGGAAAATACAAACGACACCCAGCTGCAAGAGGCTATGGAGGCGCTGGAGGCTTTTTCCGCCCGGCAGGAAACGCCTGCCGCCGAAGAAACCCCTGGCGAGGACGCACCTGCCCAAGAGGATTTGTCTGACTCCGGGTTAGCCAATGACACGGAATTTCAGGATGCCTTAAAGGCTCTGCAAAATCTTTCCACTTTATATGGCGTTTCCGCAGCCGAAGTACCGGCAGAGCTTGCCGCCGAAATCGAAGAAGCTCCCGAAACACCTACTAATGAGGCGCCCGACAAAGAAGCGCCCACCCCGGAGGAAACCCAAATGTATGTATCCGAGGACACTGTCCCCTTCAAAGCCCCGGTAGTCGACTCTGCGGCAGATATGGGCGCAACGCAGAAATTCACCCCTGTTTCCAACACCGGAAAAGCCAAAAACACAGGCACTAAGAAGCCCCGCCGCAGAGCGCCTGTTCGCAAAGGTCGTCCTGCCCCTAAAAAAGGCTACGGTCTTTTTGGCATTCCCCATGTGATTTCTACTTTCATTTGGCTGGCAATTATTGTAACCATCGGCATTTCCCTTGGCCGCACCATTTGGGTCTGCGCCGCTGACCTGCTGGCCTTTGGCAAGCCCGACAAGTCCATTACCATTACCATCGAGGAAACCGACACCACCAAGGATATTGCCAAAAAGTTAGAGGAAGCCGGTCTGATCCGCTACCCCAATCTTTTTGTTTTCTTCGCGGAAATCACCGGCAAGGGCGACCGGGTTATCCCCGACACCTATACCCTCAATGCGATGTACGACTACAATGCGCTGCTGAAAATGATGTCCTACAAGGTAGTAAATACTGATGTGGTAGAGCTTATGATTCCCGAAGGCTCTAACTGCGCCCAGATTTTTAAGATGCTGGAAGAAAACGGCGTTTGTAGTGTGGAAGATTTGGAAGAATGGGCTGCCAACGGCGAGCTGAAGGACTACTGGTTCTTAGAAGGACTGCCCAGAGGTACAAAATACTGCCTGGAGGGTTATCTCTACCCGGATACCTACAAGTTCTATAAGGATGCCGACCCCCAGTATGTTCTGCAAAAATTCCTCAATAACTTTGAAACCCGTTTTACAGACAAAATGTATAACGACTTTTTGAAGATGCAGGAGCGTTACGCCAAAATGCTCAAATCCAACGGCTACAGCCAAGCCTGGATTGACTCCCATGAGCTGACGTTCCACCAGCTCATCACCGTTGCCTCTATCGTAGAAGAGGAAAAAGCCACCTCTGCCGAGGGCTACGATATTGCCGCCGTATTTTATAACCGTCTGACAAAGCAAAGCCACTACCCCAGACTCGACAGCGATGCTACGGTTTACTACGCCATCGGCTCTTATTTTGAGCGCAAGTCCCTGACCCAAGAGGATCTGAACAACCCCAGCCCGTATAATACCCGTAAGGCAAGCGGTCTGCCTCCCGGACCGATTACCAATCCCGGCTCGTACAGCCTGTACGCAGCCCTATACCCCAGCGAAACCAAGTACTACTATTTCATTTACGATAAGACTGCCGGTATTCACCGCTTCTCCAAAACCTTGGCAGAGCACAATAAGTGGGCAGCGGAATTAGGGTAAGCGCTATGAGGAAAATGGAACTTCTCAGCCCTGCCGGAGATATGGAACGGCTGAAAATGGCTGTCCAGTATGGCGCAGATGCCGTATATCTTGCCGGCACAGCCTTTGGTATGCGCTCCTTTGCCGGTAATTTCACCCCGGAGGAGCTGCCAATTGCCGTTAAATATGCCCACGACCACGGCGTAAAAGTAAATGTAACCGTTAACACGATGCCCCGCAACGACGAAATTTGCCATCTTCCCCCCTATTTAGAGCTTCTCCAGGATGCAGGGGTGGATGCCCTGATTGTTGCGGATATGGGCGCATTTACCTTGGCAGGCAAATACGCCCCCAAGTGCGCCCGGCACATTTCCACCCAGCAGTCTATTGCCAACTAC
>JAZRKY010000199.1:0-5360 GCA_045646585.1 Faecousia sp.
GAGGCTGCCAAAGCTGCCGCCGCCCGGGAATATGCTATCCGTAAGGGCGAATATGTGGAAGAGGAAGAAGATAATACCCCCAAGACCCTCTCCGGCATCCCCGACCGCCCCTTCTGCAAGGGTCGGGCATATGATCCTAATCGTTACAGTGTGAACAACACGGAGGAATAAATGGAAAAGAAAATTATTACTACCGGCAAGACCATTGAGCTTGCCATTGAAACCGCTTTGCAGCAGCTTTCTCTGGATCGGGACAGCGTTTCCGTTCAGGTGCTGTCTCAGGCAAAGCCCGGCTTTTTAGGCTTCGGTGCAACCCCTGCCCGGGTTGAAGTAACCTACGAAGCCCCCGACATCGCTCCCGAGGCGCCCAAGAGCGCCCTGACCTCTGCTTCCCGGAGCAAGCCCAAGCCCACTTATGTTGCGCCCAAGAAGGAAGAGCCCAAAGTGGAAGCGCCCAAGGCCGCAAAGCCTGCTGCCCCCAAGGCTGAAAAGATAGCCGTTAAAGCTGAAAAGCCCGCGCCCCAGCCCAAGGTAGAAAAGACCTACACCCCTGCCGAGCCCGGCAGTATGGAAGAAAAGATTGAAGTCTTTTTGAAAGGTCTCCTGGAGCATATGGGCTCTACTGCCGTTCCCCACGCCGTAAAGACCGAGGACGACACCTATAATGTAGATTTGGTTGGCGAGGATTTGGGCTTTTTGATCGGTCGCCGTGGCGATACGCTGGATGCCATTCAGCACCTGGCAAACTACGCCATTAATCACGGCATCAGCGGTCATATCCGCATCAATGTGGATGCTGAGGAATATCGGCAGAAGCGGGAGGAATCTCTCCGCCGCTACGCCCAGAAGAAAGCCCAGCAGGTTCTGAAAGCCCATCGCCGAACAACGCTTGAGCCTATGAATGCCTACGAGCGCCATCTGATCCACGCAGCGCTTCAGGATATGGATCGCATCACCACCTACTCCGTCGGCACCGAGCCTAACCGCCGTGTTGTCATTGAGTATGTTCGGTAATTAAACTTTACGCCATACAAAATCCCCAGCCGATACCGGCTGGGGATTTCTCTTTATGTACTTAATCGCAGCAAATGTCCTTTTTGGCAGGCTTTTTTGCTTTGGGTGCGGCAGGTGTTTCGTTGCCAAGACCTGTGGTTTCGGTGAACACGGTGTTTTTCTTAACCATTTCCACAGTGTCGGTGGGAATAATCAGCTTGGATGCCGTACCGTTTGCCATTTCCACAAGGGCTTCGTAGCGCTTCAGCTCAATCACCTCTGCTGTGGGGCAGGCTGCCATAATCGCCCGCAAGCCGTCCGCTTCTGCCTGCTTTTGCAGAAGAACTGCCTTGGCTTCACCCTCTGCACGGGCGATGCGGGCATCTCTTTCGCCCTCTGCTGCCAAAACCATAGCCTGCTTATCACCCTCTGCCCGGGTGATAACCGCCTGCTTGTGTCCTTCTGCCTCCAATAAGGTCTCACGGCGGGCGCGCTCTGCTTTCATCTGCTTTTCCATAGATTCCCGGATGTCAGCCGACGGTGTGATGTTGCGAATTTCCACGCGGGTAACGCGAATGCCCCATTCGTCGGTTGCTCTGTCCAGATTTTCGGTCATCTTGGCATTGATGGAATCACGGGAGGTAAGGGATTCGTCCAGTGTCAGCTCACCGACGATATTTCTAAGCGTGGTGGTCGTCAGATTCGCCAGCGCTTCTACGGGATTTGCCGCGCCGTAGGCGTACAGCTTTGCATCAAAGGTCTTGTGATACACAACCGCGTCAATGGTCAGCGGTACATTATCGCTGGTAATCACAGACTGAGGCGGGGTATCCAGCACCTTTTCCTTGGTGGTTGCCCGGGCGACTACTCTGTCAATCCCAAAAGGAAGAAGGAAATGAAGACCCGCTTCCCAAATGGTGTGAAATTTACCCAATCGCTCGATTACATAGCTCTCCGTGTGGGGTACTACGCGCAGGCAGGTAAATACCAGCGCCAACAAAATAACAATAACTGCAATCCACATATTTCATTCTCCTTTTTGTCTGATTTTGTCGGGTTACATTTTTATCTTATCTTATTTTCACAGGGGTGTCAATATTTTTATAGCACTTCTCTCCCAACTTGACTTTTTTCTCTTTTCTCTGTATAATCTCATTAACTTAATAGGACAGTTCGTAACCATCCTGTCGGTAAACAAAACTAAGGCTTAACGGATGGGCGCTTTGCGCTCATTTTTTGATGGGTGCGTACTGCGCCCATTTTTCTTTGAGGTAATCTTTATGAAAAAATCCAAGCTTCTCGCCCGCGGCGCTATGATCGCCGCCGCTTATGTGGTGCTGACTTATCTGCAAAACATCCTTTTCCCCAACTCTGCATCCTTTGCCATTCAGTTTCGGGCATCGGAAGCGCTGTGCGTCCTCTCTCTTTTTACCCCAACAGCGATTGCAGGATTATCTGTGGGCTGTCTGCTGTTTAACCTAAGCTATGCCATGGCGCTTCCCTTAGACCCTATAATCGGCACCCTTGCCACACTGCTTGCCACCGGCAGTATGTATCTTGCAAGAAATCTGAAACTCAACGGATTTCCCCTATTCTCCCTTCTTATGCCGGCGCTGTTTAACGCCTTGCTGGTAGGGTGGGAGCTGGGAATCTATATCGGCGGCGGCTTTTGGCTCAACGCCCTCTATGTAGCCATCGGAGAAGCAGCGGTGTTATTAACATTAGGAACTGTTTTGTACTACGCCCTGCGCCCCCACGCTTCACGACTAAACTAAACAAAAAGTGGCGGTATATCCGCCACTTTTTATTTGAAGGCTATACTCTGTAGAATTTTCCAGAAAATTTCTCCCCAGGTCAGGCGGGCAACCCCTTTCTGCGCAATCAAGGGAATTTCCTTTAGCACCTGCTGCCCTGCCTTTAAGGTCAGTGTGCCTAACTTTTGACCTTTGCCTACCGGGGCTGTGATTTCCGGCAACAATTCAATTTGGCTTTCAATCATTCCCTTTTGGCTCTTATCAATCAGTACCGAGCCGCTTTCCGCCGGAACAACCGACACCTTATCCGCAATCCCCAATCGCACGGGCACACTCTGCGCCGACATTTCGGGGGAAACCACCGCATAATTGGCAAACCCATAATCCAGCAGCTGTTTACATGCGGCAAACCGATCCTGGGAGCTTTCCGCGCCCATCACCACCGCCACCAGCTCCATCCCATCCCGCTGGGCTGTGGCAGAAAGGCAGTAGCCGGCCTTTTGGGTAAACCCGGTTTTAAGCCCCGTACAGCCGTTATAAAACCGCACCATTTTATTGGTGTTGGACAGTCCACACGCCCCATCCCGCACCGTATCCATCCAGATGGTGGTGAATTTCTTAATGTCCGGGTGATTTTTTATCAGCTCCCGGCTCATTATGGCAATATCGTAGGCAGAGGTTTTATGTTCGGATGCCTCCGGGCTGTCATCAAGACCTGTGCAGTTGACAAAATGGGTGTTTTTCATCCCCAGCTCTGCCGCCCGGGCGTTCATTTTTTCCACAAATGCCGCTTCGCTGCCCGCAAGATGCTCCGCCATAGCGCAGGCGCAGTCGTTGGCAGAGGACACGGCGATGGATTTTACCATATCCGATACCGACATCTGCTCCCCTACCTTCAGGTAAATTTGGCTGCCGCCCTTGGCGGCTGCCGCTTCTGATGCGGTAACCATATCATTCCAGGCGATTTTTCCGCTGTCAATGGCTTCCATAATCAGCAGCATCGTCATAACCTTTGTAACGCTGGCAGGCGCAAGCGCCTCGTGAGCATTTTGCTGGGAAAGCACCGTTCCCGTCTCCACATCCATAAGCACAGCGCTTTTTGCCTTTACCTGAATGTCTGCAGCCCGCGCCCCAACCGGTAACAGCGAAAACAGGAAAACCGCCGCCAAAACAAGGCTTATTTTCTTCATTGTGATCCCCTCCTGTGATTTTTCTATCACAGACTATGGGGATTCTTTATGGAATATGTTAAAAATTTGGAATAAACGCCTCGGCAGCGGAGGATTCTTCCTGTGTAAAGCCCTGTAAGCCATTGAGGTACATCCAGCTAAGAACGGCCTCGTATTCCTCTTGGGTAATTTTTCTGTCATAGGGCGCAGGCAAAAGCCCCATAGGAGTGTACTGCCGCATAAGGCTGACCAAAATCTCTCCCGGGCGGAAATTTTCCCCTAATAAATCCAGCACCTTTAAGGAGTTTTCCACCTGTCCGGGCAAAATCAAATGGCGAACGATGACCCCCCGAACCATCCTCTCTCCCTGAAAAGCTACTGTTCCTACTTGGTTTACCATTTCCCGGATTGCAGAAAGGGCAGTTTCCACATAACTGGGAGCGTTGGATAGTTTTTCTGCCAAGACATCATCGCCGTATTTCATATCCGGTAGGTAAATGTCCACAAGACCGTTTAATTTCTGAATTGTCTCCGCTTTTTCGTAACCGCCGCAATTATACACCACAGGCACAGGTAATTTCGGCTGCAAAGCCGGAATAACGGTTGGCAAAAAATGGGTAGGGGTAACAAGGTCAATATTTTCCGCCCCTTGGGCAATCAGCTTTTCCATTTCCCGGCGCAAAGCGAAGCTATCCATAGGCGTTCCTGTGGCAGATGCGCTGATAGCCCTGTTTTGGCAGTATTTGCAGCCCAGTGTGCAGCCGCCAAAGAAGATTGCGCCGCTGCCGCCATCGCCTGCCAAAACCGGCTCTTCCCACATATGCACCATTGTTTTTGCCACCAAGGCTATATCCGGGCAGCCGCAAAAGCCAGTTTCTCCAGCTGTTCTGTCTGCCCCACATTCCCGAGGGCAGAGGGTACAATGTTTATAGTCCATAATTTCCTTTCAAAAAAGAGAGGGTTTCCCCTCTCTTTCTTATTTTTCTTCTTCCGGGGTAAAGTCCAACGTTATGGTCTTTACATTGGTGCGAAGCTGGGTATATTTTACACCTGCGGCATTAAACATCCGCTTGGATGCGATGGTTGCCGGGGTATCTGCATATTTGTCAGACAGATAGAATACTTCCCGCACACCGCTTTGGATAATGGCCTTGGCGCACTCATTACAGGGGAACAGGGCAACATATAGCTTACTGCCCCGCAAATCACGACCGTTGGCATTGAGAATGGCATTCAGCTCCGCGTGAACCACATAGGGGTACTTGGTATCTTCGCCGGTGCGATTCCAAGGAAATTCATCGTCAGAGCAGCCCTTTGGCATACCGTTATAGCCTGTGGAAATAATGATATTATCCTGAGATACGATGCAGGCGCCTACTTGGGTGCCGGGGTCCTTACTCCGCCGCGCCGCCAGCATCGCGATGCCCATAAAATACTCATCCCA
>JAZRKY010000200.1:0-2215 GCA_045646585.1 Faecousia sp.
TGTAATCGGCATTCCCTGCAAGTCCACATATTTAGACGGCATTGACGCCCTTCTGTCAACGGTACAGATGCCCAGCGGCATCCCTGGTGCCACCGTTGCCATTAACGGAGGTGTCAATGCTGCTTTGCTTTCTGCCCAGATTTTAGCTTTAAGCGATGATGCCCTTGCCCAGCGGCTGATGGAAAAACGGCAAAAAGATTCCCAAAAGGTTTTGGAAAAAGATGCTGCCCTGCAGGCAGAGCTTAATAAATAATTTAAGAAAGAGGATGCTACTATGGAAAAAAAGCTTGTTTACACCGGTAAGACCAAGGATGTTTTCGCCCTGGAAAACGGCAACTACTTACTGAAATTCAAAGACGATTGCACCGGCAAGGACGGTGTGTTTGACCCCGGTGAAAATGCCGTAGGTCTAACCATTGAGGGCGTAGGCGATGTGAATTTGCGGATGAGCATCTATTTCTTTGAGAAAATCAATGCCGCCGGCATTCTGACCCACTATGTCAGCGCCGACTTGGCAAACACCACTATGGAAGTCCTCCCTGCCAAGGTGTTCGGCAAGGGCTTGGAGGTTATTTGCCGCTATAAGGCAGTAGGCTCCTTCTTCCGCCGGTATTCCGATTACTGCACCGAGGGTCAGGATCTGCCTGCCTATGTGGAAACCACCTTCAAAAATGACGAAAAGGGTGATCCCCTGGTTACCAAGGACGGTCTTGTGGACTTGGGCGTTATGACTGCCCAGCAGTACGACGATTTGAAGGCAATGACCCAGGCCATCACCAAAATTGTAGCTGACGACCTGAAAGAAAAGGGTCTGGATATGTATGACATCAAATTTGAGTTCGGTTACGATCCCCAAGGCCGAGTGATGCTCATTGACGAAATCGCCTCCGGCAATATGCGGGTCTACAAGGACGGAAAGTATGTAGATCCTATGACCTTAAACAAGCTGTTTTTTGCATAAAAAGGAGTAATCAATGGGCGGTTTTTTTGGAATTACATCCCGCAGCGATTGTATGGCGGATGTGTTCTTCGGCGTAGACTATCACTCCCATTTGGGAACACGCCGGGGCGGTATGGCGGCATATGATAAAACGATCGGTCTGCAAAGAAAGATTCACAATATCGAAAATGCCCCTTTCCGCACGAAATTTGAGCATATTTTCGAGGAAATGCAAGGCACAGCCGCCATTGGCTGTATCAGCGACACCGATCCCCAGCCGATGCTGATTCGTTCCCACTTGGGAACTTATGCCATTTCCACCGTTGGCATTATTAACAATACCGATGAGCTGATTGATACCTGTCTCACCGGCGGCGGCTACTTTGATGCGATGACCGGCGGTCGGGTAAATACCACAGAGCTGGTGGCAGCCCTCATTAACCGCAAGCCCACCTTTGCCGAGGGTATTGTCTATGCCCAAAGCGTTATCGACGGTACTGCCAACATTCTGATTATTACAGACGAAGGCAAGCTGATTGCCGCCCGGGACAGATTGGGGCGGATTCCCGTTCAGATTGGTCGGGACGAAAACGGCTGGTGCGCTTCCTTTGAACGGTTTGCCTACGAAAAGCTGGGCTATAAACACATCTGCGAGTTAGGACCCGGCGAGGTTGTGGAGCTGACACCCGACGGTATGACCCAGCTGGCAGCCCCCGGCGAGGAAATGCGGATTTGCGCTTTCCTGTGGGGCTATTACGGCTACCCCACCTCTACTTACGAGGGTATCAATGTGGAAGCTATGCGCTACCGCAACGGCGCGGCCATTGCCGAACGGGATATGCAGCAGGGCAGAACGATGGAGCTGGATTATGTGGGCGGTGTTCCCGATTCCGGCACGCCCCACGCCATCGGCTATGCCAACCGCACCGGCAGACCCTTTGCCCGGGCATTTAGCAAATACACCCCCACCTGGGCAAGAAGCTTTACCCCCGCCCGGCAGGTAGATCGGGCGAAAATTGCCAAAATGAAGCAGATTCCCGTCCACGAGCTGATTGTAGACAAGCGGCTGCTATTTGTGGACGATTCCATCGTTCGTGGCACGCAGCTGCAGGAAACGGTAGATTTCCTCTATGAAAACGGCGCAAAGGAAGTGCATATGCGCTCCGCCTGCCCGCCCATTATGTATGGCTGCAAATACTTAAATTTCTCCCGTTCCACCGGCGATATGGATCTCATTTCCCGCCGCACCATTTTGGAGTTGGAGGGGGAAGAAGG
>JAZRKY010000201.1:0-2637 GCA_045646585.1 Faecousia sp.
ACTTAGTACTGCGCCCAAGCTCTTCGACTGGACACAGGACGCACCAATTATTTTATCGGAAATCAACAAGGTAGCCGGGCGGGAAATCCGTCGGGAGAAAAATATCCACTGGTGGACATTTTTGGGCTGGTTTCACGCCATCGGCGAGGGGCGGTTTTCCTTTTTGGTAAGTCTGCGGGACAAGATAGCCCGGGGAGAGAATCTTACCGACGGCGAAGCCCGCTTTTATCGGGAGAACAGGGCGTTGGTGGATATAAAAGACCGCCTCAGCCGCCGGGAGATAGCAGAAAAAGAGCGCCTGCTTGCCCTGCTGGATAGTTGACAGTTGTGGTGATTGAGGTCTTGGCTCTCCCTTTGGGAGAGCTGTCAGAAATCTTTGATTTCTGACTGAGAGGGCGACCCTCTCCGCCCCAGTTTACAAACTGGGGCACCAATGAATCAAGGTATGATTGCCCCCGGCAATCATTAACATTTTAATTCGCTGCGCGGAGCACCACTCCCAGAGGGAGAGGCAAGGCGGCGGGAGCAAGCCCCCGCCCTACGATGTTATACGCAGTGGTGGAGAAAGGAAAATGAAAAAGGAAATTGAAATAGAGTTGGGGGTATTTGTACCTCTGCAAAAGGAAACGGCGGATGTTCCCCGGGCGCTGAAAAATGCCGGAGAAATTCTCCGACAGGCGCTTTGCGGAAGCTATTTTCCCATCGCTGACACCCAAAGAAAAGAGGGAAAACAGATGCCTGTTCCCCAAAATGGCTCTGCCGAGGTAAACCCTATGGCAGATGCCCCCAAAAGCGCCCGGGCGGCTTCTCCTATGTCCCTTGATGCAATCATCCGGGGGCAGGTGCTGCCGGAAAACCGCATTTTCCGCACCCGGCTGAGCGTTGGGGCGGGGGATAGGCAGACCTTGGAAAATACTGTGCTGGAGCAGGTTTCTCTCCAGCTTGCCGACCGGCAGGAGACCCTTGCCGCCGGTATGGAAGCAACCTTAAAAATTCAGAAGAAAATTCTGCGGGCGGTGCAGAGTATGTATGGCAAAAATACAAGCGATATGCAAAAAACGCCATCGGCAGAGGGAGGTGTTTTATGAATAAGACAAGCTGGCTTTATGCCATTGACGGAAAGCCCCTGCTGACCCCCGATGAAGGGGTGCAGATGGATTTTGAGGATGTACTGCCGGGAAAAGGCGAGTTGGATTTGGGAGGTGAACGGGAAAAGATTTGCGTTTGGCATTTTCACTACAAAACCCTGACCCGGGAGGCCTACAGCTATATGCTCCCTCTGCTAAAAAGAACAGGCAGCTTCACCTTTACTTATCCCGACCCCACCGACCCCTTAAAATCCCTGACCAAAAGAGCCTACATCGAGGAATACAGCGTTATCTGGCAATCGGCAAAAAACGGATTGTACCGCAATCTGAAATTCGATGTATTGGAGTACTAAGGAGAAAAGTATGAAAGAAAAGATTTGCGCTCTTATGGGCGCGCTGGGAGGGCTGATGGCAAGCCTTTTTGGACCCTGGACCAGCGATTTAACGGCGCTTACAGTGCTGATGGCGGTGGATTTTCTCTCCGGCGTGGCTGTGGCGCTGGTGTTTCATAAAAGCAAAAAGACCCCCACCGGGGCATACAGCTCCGCCTGCGGCTTTGCCGGCCTTGCCAAAAAGGCGATGCTGCTGGCGCTGGTGGCGGTGGGGCATCAGATGGATGCGGTGCTGGGGATAAATTATATCCGCACTGCCCTGTGCGTGGCGTTTTTGACCAACGAGGGGATGTCCATATTGGAAAATGCAGGGCTGATGGGCATTCCCATCCCCACGGCGCTGCAAAATGCCCTGGATGTCCTGGGCAAAAAGGAGGAAACCGATGGAAGTCATTAAGAAAATCACAATGGACCTTTCCCGCAAGAGTTTACCTGTGGGGGTGGAGGCGGTACAGGGCGACAGCGCGGCATTTTTGGAATTTACCGTTCTGAGTAACGGTGAGCCCTGGGAAATGCCTGTGGGGGCGAGCGTAATGGTGCGCTACCGCACCTCGGCGGGAACCGGGGGCGAATACGACACCGTAAACGGCGTTCGGGCTTGGGAAAAGGAGGGCAATATCCTGCGTATTGCCATTGCATCTCAGGTTTGCGGCGCGCCGGGAGAAACCCTGGTACAGGTAGCAATTTTGCAGGGCAGCACCCAAATTTCCACCTTCCCGGTGGTTATGCAGGTAGCCCCTGCGGTTACCGGCAGCGGCGAGCCGGAGAATTATACCAACCTCGCCCAGTGGCTGAAATACAACACCACCGGCACTTCTATGAATTTGGGAGAAATCGAGGATAGAATTATAGCTCTGGAAACGGCGTCTGCCACCCACGTAACGGAGGCCGAGGTGCGGCAGATTATCTCCGATGACGCCTGGGGCGTTACGGTCTACGCCGGAGAAATGGAGGATGTATGAGTGATATGAATCTATCCATCAGCGGCACAAAGCGGCTGCTGACAAAGGGCAAATACTGCGATAAAAACATCGTTATCACCGCCTCCGGCATAGAGGATTTTATGGATGCCTATCAAGGGGAGCTGGAAATATACGGCTACGGCTATTCCTTTGCAGGCGGTGGATGGTCGGATATTCTGTTTTGCCCGGTGCGTC
>JAZRKY010000202.1:0-8407 GCA_045646585.1 Faecousia sp.
GTTGGTAGAGCAACTGACTCTTAATCAGTGGGTCCCGGGTTCGAGTCCCTGAGGGTGCACCAATGGCCCATTGGTCAAGTGGTTAAGACAGCGGCCTCTCACGCCGTTAACATCGGTTCGAATCCGGTATGGGTCACCAAAAGTTAATAAGTTGGTATTGATTGTCGTGTGGGTCCACCTGTTCCCATCCCGAACACAGAAGTTAAGCACACGTACGCCGACGATAGTTGTCGGGTGACTGACCGTGAAAATAGGTAATGCCAACATATTATAAACCTCCATCCATCCGGGTGGAGGTTCTTTTATTTGCAAAAGAGTTTCTAATTTTCCCATCTGATTTGCTGTTTGGTTACAAGGGGAAATAGGGTGAGCCGATGACTATCTAAATCCGTTTTGTGCATATCTATGGCGGTTATCTGCCGGTTTTGATGGGTGCAGTAATAGTAAATACCCTTATCTGTATTACAGCAGCAGGAGTAAAGGGTTCGTTGAAATTTACCGCCATCCATCACACAGCCCTCCGGCTGCATAGCCAGCCATAAAATGTCAAAAAAGCGAGAGACACTTTGCGTTTCATCACCCACCGGCGTGTGATGCAGCACAAATGCGCTGCGGACAAACCGGGAGGGAGAGGAAAAATCGCCTGGCAGTCCAAATGCACCTAAACCACGACTAAACGGGGTTAGAGACAGGCTTGGCGAAAAGCTGTTCCTGTTTTCCTCTATAGAAAGCCCCATATAGAGGGTGAGAATGTCCATCATTCGGTCAAAGGGCGGGTTATTGGTCAGAACACCGACAGGATTATCCCAAATATGAAGTCCATCTGCCATAGATTCTGCTACAATGGTGCACTCTCTGTCTGCAATCAGCCAGTGCAGTTGGGTTGGCGGGTATCCTTCTGCAAAGGCATCGTCGGTGATAACCGCATTTTGGAGTAGATGTTGGACTTCCTGCATATTTTTACACCTTGTCAACAGAAAGCTGATAAAATCATAAGAAGGAATTGCGATTTTTCCTTTGGTTGCCTTGTGAAATACCGCATTTCCCGGGAAATTGAGCGCTGCGACACTCAAGCCGTACTCGTTGGTAGCTTCGTAAAACAGGGGATAATCTTTTACCACTGTTGCCATACCGATAATGGCAGGATGCTTATTCTGACCTGCCAAGGGAAAATGCCGCGGCGCAATCACTACTTGTTCCTCGTAGTGATAAGAAAGGTCTAAATTTCGCCCAAAATAGTGGTCGTTCGATAAAAATGAAATGGCTGTGCACATATTTTCGCCTCCTGATACCAGTATGCGACAAGGGAGAAATTTTATGAAAATTTCCTGTACCATCAGGCAGAAATGTGCTATAATGATAGAAAACGAGGAATGAGGAGTATTATGATTATTTATCTGATTCGCCACGGAGAAAGCACCTCCAATGTGGATAAAACCTTTACCGGTCAGTTGGACGCGAAACTAACTGACCTGGGACGCCGTCAGGCGGCCGCTATCGCCAGTTATTTCTTAGGCAGGCACATAGACCGCATTTACGCTTCCGACCTCTCAAGGGCGTATGAGACCGCGCTGCCCCTTTTCAAAATCAGACGTGTGCCGGTGGAAAAGCATCAGGCGTTCCGGGAGATTTACGGCGGTAAGTGGGAAGGGGAGAGATTTTCTGAGCTGCAATATATGTACCCGGAGGATTACGCCCTTTGGAGAAGTAATATAGGTGCAGCCCGCCCCACCGGTGGTGAATCCATCCAAGAGATTGCCAAACGGACAACGGAGGCGGTAGAGGCCATCGTCAAAGAACATCCTGGCGAAAATATCGTGATTGCCACTCACGCCTGTCCTATCCGCGTAATGCTCAGCACCTGGCTCACGGGCGGAGTAGAGGATATGCAGGGGACATCCTGGGTGCCGAATGCTTCCATTTCCATTGTAGAGTATATAGATGGGAAATTTAAGCCTGTGCAAATTGGCATTACCGAGCATTTAGCCGATATGATTACCAACCTGCCGGACAAAATATAGTTAAGAACGAAAAAAGGGCGGATGCCCCAAAAGGGTATCCGCCCTTATGCTGTTTTCTCAGGAATTCTTCATTACCACCATATCTACGCAATCGCCAACATGCTCGCAGGCATCGGCGCAGGCTTCAAAGTGGTTGTACAGCTCCCGCCAGGAGATAATGTCCAAGGCGTTATCAAAACGGTCATTCAGCGCCCGGTTAGCACGGATGTAGAGAGCGTCGCACTCCTCCTCCATATGGCTTAGCTCGATAACTAAGTTGTGGAGCTTCTCGGGCTTCTTGAAATTGGGGAACTCTGTGAGCATTACCTTCATTTTTTCACAACAGTCCTGAATCCGCTGGGCAAATTCCACTGCCTCAGGGGTAACAGATTGGATGTGGTACATATAGAAGTACTGCAAAACTTCCTCAATGCAATCGGTTACATCGTCGATGTTTTGGCTGATAGCGGCAAGGTCCTCCCGGTCAATGGGGGTAACGAAGGCCTTTGCAAGGGAATGGGTCATCTCGTGCTTGATACCGTCGGCAGCGTGTTCGTATTCGTGCATAGTCTTAATGGTGCTTTCCAGCTCCAGCCCATTATAGCTGCGCATAATGGTAACTAAGTATGCCGCGGCACGGCAGGACTGCTCAGCAGCGGAAATCAGGTTGTCAAAATACATACGGTCAGATTTAGCCATAATCATTTGTTCCTTTCTTATTTATCAGAAAATCCACATAAACAGCTTGGTCATCAAAAAGCTGATAAGACCGCAGCCGGGGAAAGTCAGCACCCAGGTCAGGCACATTTCCTTCACAACACCGAAGTTAATGGCTTTCACACTCCGCACTGCGCCAACGCCCATAATGGCGGTGGTTTTTGCGTGGGTAGTGGAAACGGGCAGGGAGAAAAGCGAGCAAAGCAGCAGGGAAGAGGATGCAGCCACATCCGCGGAAAAGCCTTGATACTTTTCCAGCTTCACCATATCCATACCAACAGACTTTATGATTTTTTTACCGCCGATGGCAGTACCAAGTCCCATAATCACTGCGCACAGAATCATAATCCAGGTGGCAGGCTCCATACCTTGAGGGATTGACTGCCCTTGGGACATAAACAGGCACAAAATGATAATGCCCATAAATTTCTGTCCGTCCTGCGCGCCGTGCATAAAGGCGGAATAGGCAGCACCGGCAATTTGGGCGTATTTGAATACAGGCTCCGTTTTTCGTCGTTCCACATTGTAAAACAGCTTCGTTACCAGCTTGCAAATACACCAGCCAAGTCCAAAACCCAAGGTAACGGAGATGACAATACCGTATAACACCTTAACCCATTCAGCGCCATTTACGCCGTCAAGGCTTCCGTGCAGCGCAATGGCAGAGCCGGTAAGCCCGGCAATCAGTGCGTGGCTTTCACTGGTGGGGATGCCAAATACAAAGGCTGCCGTTGCCCATGTAACAATGGCAAACATTGCCGCGCTCAGGGCGATAATGGCTTCCTCGGGATTTGTACCGAAATCTACCATTTTCGTAATGGTCTGGGCAACCCTGGGACTAAGGATGGTCATTACATATACGCCAAGGAAATTAAATATAGCGGCCATTATAATTGCTGCTCTGGCGGACATACACCGAGTAACTACGCAGGTGGCAATGGCGTTTGGCGCATCTGTCCAACCATTGACCAAAATAACACCCAATGTTAGCCCAACGGCAATAAACAGCAGGGGATTTTGGGTCATTTGCGACCAGAAGTACTCTATTGACAGATCCATCTGCATTAAACCTCCATTGATTACTTATTAATTAGAATAACACAATCCTCTGTATTTGTAAATATTTCTCTGCAATTTTATGCAAGGATGTCCTTACAAAGAGCGAAGCGACAATGACAATTGACAGTTGTCAATTCAATATCGTAGGGGCGAGCATCGCTCGTCCGAAACTTGCCCTTTATCTATGCAACACGGACGGCTAATGGCCGCCCCTACATACATAATGTGAATAACCTGTGGAAAATTCCACACTTTTCCACAGGGGTTTCCCCAGCTTTTCCATAACCAAACACACATTATAACTTTCTACTACTGTATCTTTTTCTTTTACTCTGACTATATATTTATCTTTTTATTTTTCTTTTACTTTTACTTAATCTTAACCTTTTACTTACTCTTTTTCTTGTTGCGACAAACTGGCTCTGGTCAATGCCTGTTTTGCCCGCTGTCTGGCTCGGTTTAGGATAGGTTGACACACAGAAAAAATCGCCAAAGTTGAAGATTTTTGCATCTTCTCCTCTGGCAATTTTCCGTAAAGGGCATATTGGCATATGATTTCATAGGCTTGTAATTTCTCTTTTTGGGTGGGAGCTTTTGGATGCTCTCGTAAAAGGATTGGTAGAAGGTAAATTGCTTTCGTTTCATAATGTTTTCTCCTTTAGAAATAGTAGGAGGAAGCGATGATGTGCCAAGCACCCCTCACTTCCACGCTACCATTATACCACGCCAAAAGGGAATAATCTTCCCATTTTTTTCCCATTTTCATTTCGTGGGAAACGCCGAAAAGTGGCTTAGATACTTATCTTTTGCTACCTCACAAAAAATCAGGCAAAATTGTATACTTGTATACATCATAAAGTAAACGCCGCAGAGAAATCTCTGCGGCGTACTTAGTTATTTGAAGGAATAGGTTACGGTAACGGTATTTCCATCTGCCGTTTTATAGGAAATGATAACTTCAGTAAAAGAGCCTTCACGGAAGGAGCCGCTGATTTTAATATCATTGCCGTTTAACTCACGACCCATAAAGTCCTTTGCATTAACCACATCGGCGGAAAAGCTGCGGGGATAGCCGGAGCTATCTGCCTTGAAGTTTTTAAGGGTTGTGTCAGAGAACTGAAAGGCGGGAATGGAGTAGGGGCTCTGGCTGTCTGCCGTTGCGTGGAGCGTGCCTTCTGTTACGGTTACATAGCTTTCGGGAACAGTGATATTATCACCGTCAACGGTAATAGTGTTGATTTCCTCAATGCGATAATCTACAGTTTGCGCTGTTCCCGCAACGGTAACCGAATAAGTCTCATTTACCCGATTTCCACTGGGAGAGGTAACGCAAATGCTTATGGTATACTTGCTTGCAGTATTTTTGAAGCCGTTTAGCTGGGCATAAATGTCCTGGCCCGCGGAAGGGGTGCAAGCAGGGAGGCAGAGCAGAATAGTAAATGCCAAAATGAGCGCAATTATTGTTCTTTTCATAATCTACCTCATTAGAAGAATTTTTTTGCCCAGCAGGGAATAACCGGCAAATGCCAAAAGGGAAACCGTAACAATCGCGCCGGGGAGCAGCAAATCCCGGGCAGCATCCGCGTCTGCGTTTACCTTGGCGGCATCGGCGTTATACGCGTCGATTGCGGTTTTCAGATTGTTGTAGGTTTCTGCCACAGAGGCTTTGTCGGCATCGGACAGCCCATTGTAAATCTCAACGGCTTGGCAAATGGCGTTGTACAAGGTTTCACCGCGGTAGCTGCCATCAATAATACCCGCAGCAAGCTCCAGGAAGCCGTCCTTATTGCTGTCTACGGGAGGCAGTGTCTCAGAAGGTACGGTTTCAGACGGGGTTGTTTCCGGGGGATTGGTCTCGGTGGAGGGATTGTCAGTTACATCGTCATCGGGGGTTGTGGTCTTGCCTACAACTTTCATAGAGTTAAGCCGAACCTGCGCAGAGAGCTTTTCAATTACAAAGCTGTTAACAGGTGTTGCAAAGGTAACTGTTACGGTTTTATCACTTACGCTGACGGTGCAGTTGGTCGCGTTGATAGAGCTTTTAAGCGTTGAGGCGTAGCTGGTTGAGTTGCATACGAAGGTAATCTCCGTCATACCGGAGGCTGTAATGGTGATTTTAGAGCCTGCATAGAAACGGGCAGGTCCTGTATAGTCAGCGACGGCGGATGCAGACGAAGATTTTTCGTTAAGGAGTGTAATGCTGTCGTTTTTCCAGGTTTGCTGCGTGCCGTCCCAGGACTCCCGCTGAGAGCCTTGGCTAAAATCAATGGAGCCGCTGCCTGTGAAGGAATCGCCGGGCGTGGAGGGGTTAGAGGGGGTGGTGTTATCGCCGGATGTGCCAGGATTATTAGGTGTTGTAGTGCCTGTGCCACCCTGTGAGGGGGTAGTCATATTGCTGGGAACGCTCTTACCAAAGAGCAACCAGGCGTATTCGGGATAGTCGATAAAGACATTACGGTTGCCCTGATAGCCTTCTACAACCTCGTTTCGACCAAGCTCCCAGGTATCCACAGGGTCTTCCTGGCACCACTGCAGGAGAACATCAACGCTTTGGAAAACATTTGTTATACTGGAACACTTGCTATAGGATCCACCGTACCGAACATACATATAAAGGCAAATTCTCGCCACATCACCTTTCACGTTGTCCAGAGGCTCAAAATAGGTGCTGTTATAGTAACCGCCAAGGACACCGTTGGCAGCATTCTTGCCGTATGAACTTGTTCCGTTGGAAACATTGCCGTATTTATTGTTGTCGCGGTTTGTATTCACTTGATTATCGGTGGGGCGAATATGATGGAGGTCAGCCCCGGGTCCGGAAGTGGAGAATCCACCCAAAGATTTGGGCCAAACGTGCTCCCGGTTCCAGTCGCTGGAGGTTGTAGACACATCGGTATATAAAAGGGTTACCTTTCCGTTGTTCAGCTCACAGTCTGTTTGGTCAGCCATATTTTTACAATTATCATAGCTGGAGGTTTTTGTGTGGGTGCTTGTCATCAGTGTGCGCAGAGAGCTTAAAAGGGCAGAGCTGCTCTGCTGGGAAAGGGTGGCATAATCATAGTCTGTTCCGTAATAGTCTGCTGCGCCTGTGCCGTTTAGGGTAGTGCCAACCTCGTCTCGCTTGCCGGAGTTGGAGGTGCCGGAATAGTTGTACTGTAAGGTATCCGCAGCAGAAACAACGATAATTCCCGGCAGATACTGTGCCAGTATAAACAGCACAAGCAGCGCAGCAAGAAGTCTTTTCGTGTTATTCATAAGCTACCTTCTTTATTTTGATGTTTTATGTAGAATTACTTATAGAAGAAGGGGAACAGGGCGCGCAGGAGATTTTCAAACCACAGAGCAATCATCTGGAAAAAATTGAGACCAGACTGTATCACATTGTCGCCGCCAAAAATTCCGTTGTCAGTGTTGCTGGAGGGGGTAGTCATATCCTCGGGAACTTCTTTGCCGAAGAGCAGCCAGGCATATTCGGGGTAATCGACAAATACATTACGCACACCGGTAACAGACTGAACAGCATCGTTTCTACCCATTTCCCAAGTGTCAACAGGGTCTGCTTCCATCCAGGCAAGGAGAACATTCAAATTCTGAATGACACCGCTGCTGCCCCACATCTTATCGGTTAGGCCCCATCGGACATACATATAGAGCACCATTCTGGCACAGTCGCCACGGACGGAAGCACCGGGATCGTAGCCGGAGGAAGTGCCATATGCATTATTGCCGCGGGAAGAGTTCTCACTGGGATTGGCAGGACGCAGGTGCATAATATCGCCGATTTGCTGGGATGTACTCAGTTTGCTCTGAGGCCATACGTGCTCCTGATTCCAGGTTTTACCTGAATCCCATGCGCTGGAAACCAGTCCGCCACGGTACAGAAGAGCCACCTTGGAAATATCACTGCTGACACAGTCGGTGTACTTATAGTAGTCGCGTACATTTTTGTTGCCGTCGTAGTAAGTATAGAAGGTGTGGGTACTGGTCATGAGCTCTTGCAACTCTATGTAAAGTGCGCTGGAAGAAGCATTGGACTGACTTGTACCACCTGTAAGAGCAGACATATTGCGCCAGGCGTAATCGTTACTATAGTAGTCCTCTGCATATTCGGAAAGGAATACGCAAATTTCACCACGAGCGCCCCAGTTGGCGATGACTTTTTTATTGCCAACAGTATAGGTCTTGTAAACCACATCATCGGCGCTGTCGTAGCCGGTAGCGGGAGTGGTGATCAGCTGTTTTGCAGGTGCAGCGGAAACACTGGGATTCAGACCAAGCACCAGCACCAATGCAAGCAAAAATGAGAGAAGTCTTTTTGTGTTTTTCATAAGTAACCTCCACTTGCACAAAATTATACATTATAATCTTACCATATTTTTGGAAAAAAGCAAACCAATTTTTCGAATTTTGTCAAGAATTGGAAAAGGAAGGAATTAAAGTGTATCCACCGCTTGACAATAGGCAATAATTTCATTATAATGGCAAAGCTGACGGGGTGTGGCGAAGTTTGGTATCGCGCTTGGTTCGGGTCCAAGAGGCCTCGGGTTCGAATCCCGACACTCCGACCAAAAAGACAGGAAAGGCATTTGCTTTTCCTGTCTTTTTATTTGTAACTGCGAATGAACCCGAGG
>JAZRKY010000203.1:0-4815 GCA_045646585.1 Faecousia sp.
ATGGCTACGATCCGACTTGCATAGCCCTTGGCGGTAAAGGTGTTATCTCCGTCTTATCCAATGTACTCCCCAAGGAAACCGCCAAAATGACAAACGCCGCCCTGTCCGGCGATTTTACCACAGCATCGGCGCTCCAGTGTCAGCTCTATCCCCTGATAAAAGCCTTGTTTTCTGAGGTTAACCCCATTCCCGTAAAGGCGGCTATGGATATTTTGGGCTTTGATTGCGGCGGCTGCCGACTGCCCCTTTGCGACCCCTCAAGCTCTGTCCGGGAGCATTTAAGAGAGCTGCTAACTTAAAACACCGGGTCGCTGCCCCGGACAGTTTGTCAAAAGTACGATTTCTACCGGCCCCCTCTGACGAGGGGGCTGTCAGCCGAACAGGCTGACTGGGGGAGAGAAAACCCAAAAAGTTTAGGAAAGTTCATAAGAAGCAAAAATTACCCTGTTTTTTCTCTCCCTCAGTCTAATTGCCTAATATCGGCAATTAGACAGCTCCCTCGTCAGAGGGAGCCTTATCAACGCATGTATTGGAGTTCTTTGACGCTCTACTTAAAAAACCGGGGCAAAAGCCCCGGTTTTTTACTGTTTTCTTGCTAAGGTATAGTCATCTCCCTGACGGTAATAGGGACAATGGCTCTTTCCCGATGTGAGGAAACGGTACATCTCGTCCTCATCCAGGTCCATTATGCAAACATATTCGTCAAATTCTTCGTCATAATCATAATACCAGCAGGTATCACATTCGCAGCCCAAAGCTACACCTCCTACAGATTATCAAGATACGCCTGAGTGTCAAAGGGTCGCAGCTTCTCGTCCTTTCTCAGATACAGGGGATGGTGGGGATGCCCCTTTTTGCTCACAGCCCCGGCGCAATACCAGTTAGCGCCGTAGTTCTCCCCTATCTCCAGCATATCCCGCAGGCACTCCGGCAGATATGACCGCTTTTCGATAATCGTCCCCCAAGCCGCCCAAACCGCAGGCTTTTGGGACAGGGACAGCGCATAAGAAAAAGCTTCCATATTCTCCTTATGGAGCTGCAAATTGCAGGTTTTCTCCATATCATCGGGGTTTGTTGCCCGCTGGGCGTAGACATTGAACATAATGAAGCTGTCAAAGCCGTTTCCAAGGGCAATCCGTTCTACGGACTTTAAGGTATTGTCCAAATCCCCCGGTTTTGCCGTAGAAGGATTGATGCCGATGCAAATGAGAGAATTTTTGCCCCGGGTACCCAATATGTATCGGTATTCGCTGTAGAAATTAGGGGCATATAGCCATTTTTCTACATCATATTCCCCATTGGGCGTGTCCGCAGCTGCTAACGCCTCCCGAAAGGTTACAAGTCGGAGCTGGGAGGTTGCCCCCTTTGGTATGTGCATACGCTTCCCTCCTCAATCCCATATAACCGCATCCACGGGAATATCAAAATCTTCTACCGGCAGATTTTCCCGTATTTGAAAGCCGTAGCACAGGGCAACGGTGGGATGCTCCGGCTCTTCTGATAAAAAGCGGTCATAAAAGCCGCCGCCATAGCCGATTCTGTGTCCCTCTTTATCAAAGGCAAGACCGGGCATCAACACAAGGGCTTTTTTGTCCTCTGCAATCGGTGCGTCAGTGATGGGCTCGGGAATAGAGCAGTATCCCCTTTCCACCTGAGAAAAGTCCGTAATGTAAATAAACTTCATATCCTCGCCATAAACCTTAGGAACAGCCACCTGTTTTCCGTCTGCCATAGCCTGTGCCAGCAAATCCCAGGTGCGAATTTCCTGATTATAGGGAAGATATCCATAAATGGTATTGGCGTTTTTATAAAAATCGCTCTCAATAAATTTATTGCACAAGTTCCGGCTGCGAAGCAGGATTTCCTCTTCCGTCATAGCCCTTTTCATCTCCCGGATTTCCTTGCGAAGGCTCGTCTTATCCATAACTACCACCCTTTTTCTTTCATCTTAACAGCAATTCGGCAAAAGCGCAAGCATAAAAACGAAAGGCAGCCCGGGCAATAGACCAAACGCACTATTGGTTATTATAATCCCGCGCCGTCTGCTGTTTTTCCAATAACCGTTTATTCAATTCTTCGGTTTTGTTTCTATTTGCAACATATATAACAGCCCAGATTGCCAAATAGCCAAGCAAAAAAACTGCGGTAAAAACCAAAACAGGAATTACGCCCCATTCCAGCCAACTATTAAAAATATAGGTAACAAGGTAAGCAACATACAAAACACTACCGTGAATAAAGATTGCCACCATAAGAGGCAATCGCTCAATCTGATAAATGGCATTCATACCACCAGCGATAAAAGCCAGCGCCGATAAGGAAAAAACACCAATGCAAACCTCGCTTACTGTCAGCGTTTCCACAACATTTGCTTGCTGCAAAATCAGATAGAGAAACGCCAAAACAATGGGACCGAAGCCAAAGGAAACCAGCCCCCGCAGCAAAAAATCCTTAATGAACTTTATCATACTCCCTCATACCTCCTTCTGATTTCCGCAAAACAGCGGCGGGAGACATACCCCCGATAGCCGCATTGAAACTCGGCATCCACGCCCCCGCTGAACACCGCGTGAAATCGCCGGATGCAGTGTTCATTGGCAAGGGCAGATTTATTGATGCGGATAAAATAAGACGGTAAAATCTCTTCCAAATCACGCAGTCTCTCCTGAATGCGATAGTGGTTGCCCTCTGTATCAATGGCAATCACCTTTCTATCCAGTATGGTGATGCAAGAAATTTCAGCAAATGCTATCTTGCGCATCTCGTCCTCCCGATAGCCGACGATGCTATCAGCGCCGGAATAGCTAAAGATTAGATTTTCAATCTGTTGTGTTAAAGCCGAAGGCGCGTGGACGATTGCCGTTATTTCTTCTTCCGCGGCTTTGTCAATAATTAGCTTATACTTCATTTTCTAAAAGTCCTTACTGTTTGTTCATTTGTCTGAGGAAACAGCCTACAGCCGCCGCCGTCATAAACAGACTATACAAAAGTACCGGCCAAATGTGCGCGACTGCTGTTTCAAAATCGCCTGCGAGCAGAGCTTTTTCCATTTCTGCGGCGTGAAGAAACGGGAGTAATTTAGCTATCTTTTCAAAAACACCGCCAACAAGCTCTAAATCAAACCACACACCCGAAAGCCAGGCAGAGAGATTGGTAAGCAACGCGCCGCAAACACCGCCAACCTGCTTCACCCCCAGAAGGCTCCCGCACAAAAGCCCAAAGGCAATATTAAAAATCGCAACAGGGATGATTCCAATAACAGCATACACAATATTGGGGCTGATTGTCAATCCCAGCGGAATGGCAAACAGATAGCAAATCACCGTTTGCCCAATCCCAATAGGCAGCATCGGAAGCATATAGCCTATGATAAAGTCAAGTCCTGTAAGGGGTGTAGTGTAAAGTCTCTGCAAAAGGGCGCTTTCTCTGTCTTTGGCAACCAGGGTCGCAGAAAAAAGTGTCATAAACGATAAACCAAATACCGCAATACCCGGCGTCAGCGTATCAATCTCAAATAGGCTTACAGGGATATTTTCCTGCATCGCACTCAGCAGCGCCAGTAATACCAAAGGAAAACCCAAGCCGAAGCCAAGATTGATGGGGTCTCGCAGAATCTCCTTGGCGCACCGCCTTGCAAACACCGTCATTTTCATTTTTCTCCCTCCTTAACAATAGAAACAAACGCCCTTTCAAAGTCGTTGGTTTCCGCCTGCGCCTTCAGCTCCTCTACCGTTCCAACAGTAAGGAGTCTGCCGTCTTTCATAATACCAACCCGGTCAGACAGCGCCTCTGCCTCTTCCATATAATGCGTCGTCAGGATAATCGTTACACAGCCCTTTAGCGCGAGAATGACATTCCAAAGCTCGTGCCTGGCAAGCACATCCAAGCCAAGGGTAGGTTCGTCCAAAAACAAAATTTCAGGCTCGCTGATCAGCGCCATCGCAATACTGACTCTGCGCTGCCAGCCGCCGGACAATTTACCCGCTTTTCTCCCCAAAACGGTATCTAAATCAAATTGCCGGGAAAGCTCCTCAATTTTCCCTTTCGTCTTTTTCTGTGAGAATCCGTGAATCCCACAAATCAGCTTCAGATTCTCTTTCACCGATAGATTTGGCGCAACGGCGGTCTCCTGGGGAGATACGCCAATCAGTCGCTTTACCTGTTCCTGCTCTTTTGTTATGCTGCAGCCGCCTACAATCGCATCCCCGGCCGTAGGTTTTGTCAGACAGGTCAGCATTTTGATGGTTGAGGTCTTTCCTGCCCCGTTAACACCCAGCAGGGAAAACAGTTCCCCCGGCTGAATATCCAAGTGGAGATTGTCTACGGCAGTTATGCTTTTGTACTGCTTAGAAAGCCCCATTACCTTAATTGCTTGCATATGTTTTCCTCCGTTTCGGTTTAACTTGCAAACTCATCATAGCAAATAAAAATGGAGAAATGTTGATTTTTGCCTGTTCGGTCATTTTCGATGTCTGAACGGAAAAGCGCCACCCGGTGGCAAAACCAGGTAGCGCTTTTTCGCATTTCCATATAAAGTCTCAAGCCGTCAGCTGCTTTTTTTATCCGTTTCTGCAAATAACCGTTCGGAGCAATACCGAATAATGGAGCTGCGGGTGATGATGCCGATAAAGGTATCCTTATCATCCACAACGGGCACAAAATTCTGAGCGCTTGCCCGCTGTACAAGGTCGTGCATATCCGTTGTAACCCGCACAGGGATATTGTCCCGCCGCCGTTCCAGCTCGGCAATTCGCCTTGCCTCTGCCTGGCGCATATCCATATAGCAGATATTCTTCAGCGCCCACAGCAAATCAC
>JAZRKY010000204.1:0-2965 GCA_045646585.1 Faecousia sp.
AACGAATGGACAATCCTTCACATTCGGGAACCGTTACCTTATCACCGGGGTAGATCATATCGTATCCATAACGGCAGACCAGTCCCAACTTGGCAACTGCTGCATTGAACAGCTCCCATTCTCCTTCCACGTCCCGGTGAATGTTAAACCGGAGGTTGGGCAGCTTTGCCAAAACCTGCAGATAGGCCAGCGCATCGGTTTCCTTTTCACACACAAGGGTGATGCTCGGCTCCGGATCGTCGTAATCTGAAACATACACAAAGTGTTCCAGTTCCTCCAGGTCGCCTAAGGTAAGAATCTCCGATTCCGCACAGGTCATACCCACAATGTCCTCCCCGTATTTCAGCGGGTTGTGGGTAAAGCAGAAGTCCAATGCCGCATCCAAATCAGCAGGCTTCAGCTCCGGAACGCTTTTCCGGAAATTGCTGATGGCGATTCTGCCGGACAGGTCGTGCCACGTCACCGGCTGACTGGCATACTTTTCCCGGTATGCGCTGGGGGTCATGCTGTAGAAGCTCTTAAAAGCGCGGGTGAAGCTCTCGGGACTGGCATAGCCAAAGTCCAGCGCGATGTCCAGCACCGTCTTTTCCGTCCTGCGCAGGGCAAGGGCGCTTCTGGTGAGCTTGTAGATACGGGCATACTCCACCGGACTGTAGCCCGTGTGCTTTTGGAAAATCATATCAAAGTAGTTCAGGGAAAAGCCTGCGTTGTCTGCAATGCTTTGCAGTGACAGATTTTCCGTTGGGTTCTTCTGAATAAATTGGATGGCTTTGTTAATTAAAATTTTGTTTTCCATAAAGTCATCTCCTTTCTGCAACAGGATTATACCATGGCGCTTCCGGCTTTGTCCGTGCAGAAATTCCTGTCTTGGGGGGCAGGCAATAGACGGATGCAGTATTTTATGAGGAAAGATTTACAAACGCTTAACGGACAAAATAAGCCGGATCTCTGGGCTGGAAATGCTTTGAGTAAATGTATTTTTTTTCTATACTTTTTCGTCAGAATATGCTATAATGAACATATGGAAAAAGATAGATAATTTTCAGATAAGTAAAGGAGATTCGTTATGCCAATCGAAGTTTTGTATATTTTTGCGTTATTGGCAGTAATAGGTATAACCTTTTTACTCTTTAAGCGTCCGATCTATGAAAGTATGTTCTACGGATACGTCCTAATGATCATTCTTACCGGAGAGTATGCTAATTTCTTCAAGCACATAGAAAAAACATCGACAGATACGCTGTTTTACTCCATCGTTGCATTTCTTGTACTTGCAAAGATTCTTGATGCTACACATGCGATAGATACGGTGGTAAATGTAATTGTTGCGGTGTTTGGCAGATTTAAGGGCGGTGCTGCTTATACCGCTGTTATCGGAAGTACTTTTATGGGCGCTCTGTCGGGAAGTGGCGCGGGTAATGTTGCCACAACCGGTGTTTTCACCATTCCCGCTATGAAGAAGTCGGGTGTTCCGGCTCACGTTGCGGCAAACATTGAAAGTTCTTGCAGCACAATGGGTAATATGATCCCTCCGGCAGGTGTTATTCTTACAGCCCTTGCCTGTTATAACGAGTATAGCGGTGCTGAAATGTCTCAATCCACTTTCTGGATCGCTTGCTGGGGTGTTGCCCTGTGGTTCATTCTCCAGAGAATACTCACAACCTTTATGTTCTGCAAGTATTATAAAGTAAAAGCTATGCCCAAGGAAGATCTTCCCAGCCTCAGAAAGACGCTCAAAGAAGGGTGGGCAAACCTGCTTCTCCCTGTGATTATTCTTCTTCCTTTTGTGCTTGACTATTTCTTCAAGGCTACATTCTTCACAGATAGACTCGGCGCGGGTGCAAGTAATATGTCCAGCTGCATTCTTCTGTTTACTCCCGGTATTGCCGCAATATACGCTATCTTGGTCAACAGAAAGAAGTTTGAAGTAAAATCGCTTGTAGAAACCATGAAGAACTCTGTTTCGGGTATTGTTCCCGTCGGAGCTACCATCTTTTTTGCTTACTGCATAAGCAACCTGTTTTCGGCAACCAGCGTTGGTACTGAGATCGGCACCTTCATTCAGGGCTGGAATCTTCCTGTTGTCGCTCTGGCGTTCATCATTCCCCTTATTACCGCGATCCTTGGAATGGTTCTTCCCGGATCTGCGCAGACCAAAATATTTGGTACAACAATCATCGCCATTTTCGCAGCAGCCGGAGCAAATCCGCTGCTCGTAGCAGTAATGCTTCCTGTAATTACCGGTGCGATGGAAGGAATGACTCCTCCTTTGGCACTTTGTATGTACACTGCAATGGGTATCGCCGGATCAAAGATGAAAGAAACCACACTGAACTGTTTGATGTGGGTTGGACTCCACTATGCGCTGTCGGTAGTATGTTTGCTTGGCTTGTTGCCAATACTTGGTATATGAGGAGGAAATATTATGAAAAAATTCAGTGATATTTTACTCAAGATTTTTTCAGTGGGTGTACTCTTGATACTTTTTGCCGGAGCAATGACACTGTTTGGATATATCATTGCAATGTTTATCGGGGGCGAAGTGGCTACCGAGATATGCGTATTCATTCATAAGACTTTCTTTCCCTATGTTATCAGAGTTACTTCTATCGTTGTGGGCATCGGACTTCTTGGGATGTATTTTTCGAAGACGAAAGCGCTTTCTATATCGGATACCTCAGAAGAAAAATAACAAGGTGACTTTGGTACGAATCTGGTGTTTAACATGAAAAAACCAAACCGAATGCCTTAATGCGCAGAAGAGGGGGGCTCCAATACGGAGGCCCCCTCTTTTTTGTGTGCAATTAGAAAATGCAAAAAACACATAAAAGTTGCGAAAAAGCAAAGAAAAGCGGCAAGAACCGAAGTTCTTGCCGCTTTATCTTTTTGGTGACCCGTACGGGAATCGAACCCATGTTACCGCCGTGAAAGGGCGGTGTCTTAACCGCTTGACCAACGGGCCTGG
>JAZRKY010000205.1:0-5917 GCA_045646585.1 Faecousia sp.
AGACCGCTTGGCCTCCGACTTGGTATAGGAAATGGTAAACAAAGGGTCAGCCGCCACATTCAGGCCCACATGCTTCATGCCGCAAAAGCTGCGGCGGCCTGCCAGGGATGCGCCGAAGGCCGCTTCCAGCGCTACCTTTTCATTGGGCGCCCACTCGGCATAAACCTCGGCGTATTTGGCAACCGCTTCGGTAATTTCGGTACTGGGTGTACCGGGGTAGCTGGATACAAAGCTGCATCCGGCTTCATATAATCCACGGGCAACGGCTTCGTTGCCCAAAATAAGCTGTTTCATTACACTTTCTCCTTTTCGATAGGCTCGCCGATGGCATCGGTAGCGGATACCACTACTTTTTTGTTATAGCAGGAAAATACTTGTTCAATATGCGCTTTCTCCGGGGGGCGGGTTACGAGACTGACGAGAGGTACAATTACAAGACCTGCCAGCATACAGAAAACACCTGCGTTGATGGGGGAACGGAGCAGGGCGGGGAAAGCCTCCGGCAGGAAAATGTTAGCAAGCATAACCACTGTGGAGAAAAGGAAACTGCACCAAACAGAAATCTTGGTCGACCGCTTCCAGTAAAGTCCGTACAAAAACGGCGCTAAGAATGCGCCCGCCAGCGCGCCCCAGCTAACGCCCATCAGCTGGGCGATAAAGGTTACATTGGATTTATACTGAATAATGGCAATGACTACGGAAATGGCAATAAAAATCGCGATAAAAATCCGCATAATGAAAAGCTGCTTTTTGGGACTCAGCTCTTTAACAACTGTACCCTTGATAAAATCCAGCGTTAGGGTAGAGCTGGAAGCCAGCACTAAGGAGGAGAGGGTAGACATCGAGGCAGACAGCACCAAAACCACCACAACTGCAATCAAAAAGGGAGAAAGCTGAGATAGCATAGTGGGAATAATGGAGTCATAACCGCCGTTAGCGATGTCGATCTGGTCAGAGAATAACCGACCGAAGCCACCTAAGAAGTAACAGCCGCCGGCAACCACCAAAGCAAAAACGGTGGAAATAATCATACCCTTATTGATGGCCTTTTCGCTCTTGATGGCATAGAATTTCTGCACCATCTGAGGAAGTCCCCAAGTGCCAAGGCTGGTTAGCAGCACCACGCCCAGCAGATTAACAGGGTCGGGACCGAAGAAGGAGCTGAAAGCGCCTGGGGTTTCGGAGACTGTGGGGTCTACGACCTGACCTAAACCGTCGAGAGCTTCCATTAAACCGCCCTTGGTGTTCAAAACAGCGATGACCACTGCAACAATGCCTGCCAGCATAATGATGCCTTGGATGAAGTCGTTAATGGCAGTAGCCATATAGCCGCCCACAATTACATAAATAGCTGTCAGCAGCGCCATAACAATGACACACACGGAATAATCAATGTCAAAGGCCATACCGAACAGACGGCTCAGGCCATTATACAAAGAGGCGGTATAGGGAATCAAAAAGATAAAAATGATGACAGATGCGGCAATTTTCAGCGCCTTGCTGTTAAAGCGGGACTCAAAAAACTGAGGCATAGTAGCGCTGTTTAAGTGCTGGGACATCACCCGGGTGCGGCGACCCAGCACAGCCCACGCCAAAAGAGAACCGATCAGGGCGTTGCCAATGCCCGCCCAAGTGGCGGCGATGCCGTATTTCCAGCCGAACTGACCGGCATAGCCAACGAAAACAACAGCGCTGAAATAGGATGTACCAAAGGCAAACGCGGTCAGCCAGGGACCTACGCTTCTGCCGCCTAATACAAAGCCGTCTACATCTGTGGCGTGCTTGCGGCAGTATAAGCCTACGCCGATCATAATGCCGAAAAAGACAACAACCATTCCAAGTTTGATAACCATATCCATAAAGGAAACCTCTTTTCTGTGTATCTATGGGAGAATCAGCCGGTAATTTGCACCTCAACCAAACGACCGTGGCAATACTTCTCCCGCAGAACCGGTTTTTCAATTTTGCCGGTGGGATTGCGGGGAACTTTGTCAAAGAAAATCTTGCGGGGGCGCTTGTACCGGGGCAGAGCTGTGCAGAATTCGTCAATCTCTGCTTCGGTGCAGGATTCACCCTCTTTTAGCTCGATGATAGCTGCGGCAATTTCGCCCAGCCGGGCATCGGGCAGACCGATAACCGCCACATCCTTAATTTTATGGAAGGAACGGAGGAAATCTTCAATCTGTACAGGATACAGGTTTTCGCCGCCGGAAATGACCACATCCTTTTTACGGTCTACCAAGTAAATGAAGCCGTCCTCGTCCTCCCGGGCCATATCGCCGGTAAAGAGCCAGCCGTCCTTCAAAACCTCGGCTGTGGCATCGGAATTTTTGTAGTAGCACTGCATAACGCCGTCGCCAAAGACGATAAGCTCGCCTACATCGCCCTTTTCTACTTCCTGACCCCGCTCGTCCACGATTTTTGCCTGCCAGCCGTAGCCGGGCTTGCCGATTGCGCCAACCTTATGGACATTTTCTACGCCCAAGTGGACACAGCCGGGACCGATAGACTCGGATAGACCGTAGTTGGTATCGTACTGGTGATGGGGAAATACCTTCATCCAACGGTGAATCAGGCTGGGAGGAACGGGCTGCGCGCCAATGTGCATCAGCCGCCACTGGGAAAGGCGGTATTTGCTTAAATCCACGCGGTGGTCGTCAATAGCATCCAGTAAATCCTGCGCCCACGGCACCAGCAGCCATACGATGGTGCAGCGTTCTTCTGTAACTGCCCGCAGAATCCACTCCGGCTTTACGCCACGCAGTAAAACGGCCTTGGAGCCGGAGAGCAAGGAGCCGAACCAGTGCATTTTTGCGCCGGTGTGGTACAGCGGGGGAATGCACAAAAATACATCCTCCCGGCTTTGGGCGTGGTGGTTTTGCTCTGTCAGACAGGCGTGAACCAAAGACTGATGATTATGTAAGATTGCCTTGGGGAAGCCAGTGGTGCCGGAAGAAAAATAAATGGCGGCATCGTCGGTTTCCTGTAGCGCTACAGGAGGCGCGCTGGAGGAGCAGAACTGCATAAGGGACATACAGTCCTGGGTATAGGCAGGTCCGTTCTTGCCCACGAAGAACAGTGTTTTTACACCGGGGATATTATCAGCGATGGCATCCATCCGGCTGATAAATTCAGGACCAAAGACCAACACTTCCACATCTGCAAGGTCTAAGCAGTACTGGATTTCATCGCTGCTGTAGCGGAAGTTCATAGGCACAGCAATACACCCGGCTTTCAGGATGCCAAAGTAAACCGGCAGCCATTCGATGCAGTTCATCAGCAAAATGGCAACCTTTGTGCCTCTTTTAAGTCCACGGCTCAAGAGGAGATTGGCAAAGCGGTTTGCCCGACGGTCAAAGTCCTTCCAGGTCATTTCCCGACGGTAGGGAGCATCCTGGCTGGCGCTCTCAATCAGGTTAAAATCCCACCAGGTGGCGGCCTTATCCCGTTCCTCGGAGGGGTTGATTTCCACAAGGGAAATGTCCTGCCCGTAAAGTCTTGCGTTTCTTTCCAAAAAGTCTGTAATTACCATAGTTATCACCTTTTATCTATGAAATAAGAAAGTCCTCTGCTTTTTAAGCAGAGGACAAGAAATTCCTGTGGTACCCCCCCAGTTTACCGCATATGCGGCCTCATGGGATCGCGCGCGATCCGCAAGCTGTATCGGGCTTTCCCGTCTTCGCCTACTGATTGTTCAGCAAAGCCGCTCCGAAAGGAATTCCGCACCCTGGCTTCGCTGCCTTGCACCAAACGGCAGCTCTCTGAAGAAACGGATGGGTGTGTACTGGTTTTCATCATCGCGTTATTCGTATATTACATTACAGTTTACCACTTTTACCCTTTCAAGTCAATGCGAAATACAGAAAAAATGCAGTTTTTGTATATATCCACAATTAGTAAAGTCCCTTGACCTTGCTGTTATGAATAACAATTGTTATCATATGTCCGATTTTGCAAAGCGGTGCTGGCAGTCCGGGTCTGGCAAAGAGCCCCTGCTTCAACTGGGTGAAAACAGGGACTCTTGTGAAGTGAAGGGGGACGGACTACCAATTTCAATACTGAAAGAGGCTAAAATTTAGTTATAAAACGATAGTCTGCATAATCAGAGGCGGTCTGTTTTGATTTTAACCCATGTTATCTCTTTACCCGTGCGTTGCCGCCCCAAACACTCCATACCACATCTTCGTCAGCAGGCTGCGCATAGTCGGTAAGGAAGGTGGTTGCCAGCGCGCCGGATTCCCAACCTCTCAAAATACCGTGGAGCATACCGCCTACAAAGCCGTCACCGCCGATACGGTCAAGAACGGTAATCCGGCGATGCTCTACAATATGCCATTCGTCGCCTGATAGCATAATCGCGCCCCACAGGTGAGAGTTGACATTTTCAACCTGACGCAGGGTGGTTGCGAATACAGAGGCATTGGGGACTGGGTCATCCGTGAACTTGTATGATGCGTAAATTTTATGTTCCATAATTGCTTTCCTAAAAAGCATAGCTATCTTTGTGGCAGACGGAAGCCCATTTGGGCGCAGGTTTCTTCTAACTGGTGATATTCCATAATTTGGCTTTTAATATAGGCGCGGTTGTGGGGGAGCAGTGGCGCTAAAACCCGGTCGATTTCTTTCTCCCAATTCTCCCACCATTCGGGGAGCGCATCCTGCAATAGTACATCTGCCGGGACTCTTAGGGTAGATGCGATAGCAACAAAGGTTTCTAAGTTAGGCGCTTTTTCGCCTCGCTCAATGCTACTAATATAGGAAACGGTGCAGCCTGCGGCGTTTGCCAAACGCTGTTGGGACATACAACGCTCCTCCCGGGCAATGCGGATTCGCTCGCCGATGGCTTTCGTGTTCATAATCAAACTCTCCTGTGCGGTAATCTCTACCCTTTATATGTGTGGAGACCGGCAAAAGGTGACATTTTTGTAAAATAGAAGCGCAGACGCATTTTCGCGTCTGCGCTTCTATAGGAAACAAAAAATCAGGTGCAGATTTCAACAGGCGTCCAGAAGTAACGGGCATCGCCGCAATCGTCAGGACCGCCCCAAATACCAACATAGGCTTTATAATAGTAGCCAGGTATGCCCTCGTAATAGGGCACATAATTCATATGAAAGAAAGTATTTTGGGCAAGCATTGTGTCATAATCCTCGTGTAAGTAGGTTTTTGCCCAAGACCAGTTTTCGTTATCTGTGGATTCGTAGAGTTGGATAATCAATGTGCCAAGATATTCCTGTGTGCGGGTTCCGTTCACTTCAAACCATATTTGCAATTCTCCGTTGCCCATAGCACAAATATAGGCAGTATAAGAGGCCAAATAGGCACTTGCCATAGGGGACACTGTTTCTGGCATAGCAGCTTGGGCGTGGACAGGGGCGAATAAAACAACAGCTAAAACAGCTGCAATTAGCTTAATAAAAATTCTATTTCTCTTCTTTCTTTCCATTTAGATGATACCCCTTCTATAGAATATCGTATATTCAAATGGAATCGATCATCTCTTTCGCTTCTTCTACAGTAATATTACCTATAATTTGACATTCAAATTCTCCTACACTCCATGCCACTTGCAGGGTTTCTGTATTGGAGAATATGTAATACTCTATATTATCAGCAGTATAAATTTCAAGTAAATCTTCATTTTTCTCAACTTGGTGTGCTGGCACACCTATTGTCTGGCGGATGGATATGACCAATTCCACATTGTTGTTTTCGTAAATTGCTTGAATAGATCTTACTTTGGGGGAGTTCATAGCAACAATATCCTTGTGCCTATACCCATCAGGCAACCAAGAAGGTGCAATACTTTCCTCAATATTGTATTCTGCCAAAGCTGCTCGCAATTGGTCGTATTCAATGGAATACTCCTTTTTTGTAAGTCGGATCGTAGCCATGTCGTTCTGTGAGCCAAGGAGTT
>JAZRKY010000206.1:0-13580 GCA_045646585.1 Faecousia sp.
GCTCCAGATCAAAGTTGTAGTCCTTGGTGGGCTGATTACTCAGATCGCCGTATTTCAGAGCTGCCAGAGCGATCTTGGCGGTTGTTTCCTCCACTTCGTCGTCGCTGACAATCTTGTTCTCTACAACCTTGCTGCGGACAAAATCGGTCATATCGGTGATCAGCTGCTCCAGCCGAAGAACGCCGCCGTCCCGGGTCTTAAAGGGCTTCCCGTCAGCGCCGTTCATCGTGCCGTGTCCCACGTGCTCCAAAACGGTAGTCTCTTTTACGATGCCGGACTTCTTAGCTGCGCGGAAAACCTGCTCAAAATGCAAATTCTGCCGCTTATCGGTAACATAAAGCATCTTATCCGGCGCCCAATCCTGCATCCGCTGCACCATAGTTGCCAAATCGGTGGTGGCATAAATGGCAGAGCCGTCAGATTTTACCAAAATCATAGGCGGCACTTCTTTTTTATCGGTCTCCTCCGCCACAGGCACAACCCAAGCGCCCTCAGAGAGAACCGCAAGCCCTCTTGCCTTCAAATCCTCAATCATAGCCGGGATGTAGGGGTCGGCATCGCTCTCGCCCAGCCACTTTTCAAAATGGACATCCAAAATATCATAAATTCGGTGCAAATCCGGCAAGGAAACGCCCATAATGTGATCCCAAATCGCCCGGTAGCCCCGACGACCGTTCTGCAGCTCGAAAGTAGCCGTATGCGCCTTCTCCGCAAAAACAGGGTCGGTCTTTTTGGCAGAAGCGGTGGGATAAATCTCCTCCAGCTCCGATAGGGTAAAGGGTGATTCCTTGGGATATTCCCCGGTAAAGCTCTCATCAAAATAGGGAAGCTCCGGCTGACGCTCCTGAAGCTCAGCAATAATCAGACCCATCTGCAAGCCCCAGTCGCCCAGGTGGACATCTCCAATGGTATTATAGCCCATAAACTTATGCAGCCGCTTCAGGCTCTCGCCGATAATGGCAGGCCGCAGGTGGCCGATATGCAAGGGCTTTGCCACATTTGCGCCGCCGTAGTCCACCACAGCTGTCAGCCCTGCGCCAACTTTTTCTACACCAAAATCGGCTTTCGTCCGCATTTCCTCCAAGTAAGTCCTAAGGAAGCCATCGGACAAATTGAGGTTAATAAAGCCAGGCATTACCGCATCAATCATAGAAAAATCGCTGCTATCCAGCTTTTCTGCCACAGCCTTTGCAATTTGAATAGGGGCGCATTTATATTGCTTTGCCGCCGCCAAGGCGCCGTTGCACTGGTACTGGCACAAATCGGGACGGTTAGAGACCGTTACCTTGCCGAATGTCGCCTCATAGCCGGCAGACACAAACGCCTGCTCCATTTTCTCTGTAATTAATTCAAGAATCTTCTTCATTATTTTTCTCCTTAACGACCAAAAAGTTTGTCATTCTGAGCGAGCAAAGCGAGTCGAAGAATCTTCGCAGTGCGATTTTGCACTAATCCCAATTCAACGATAAATCTTTCCACTCAGGATTGGCCTTTTGGATTAATTGGTTTTTCTTTTTCCGCGTCCACCCTTTAAGTTGTTTTTCTCGAGCAATCGCGCTGTTCACATCAGGGCTTTCCTCAAAATACACCAGTTTATGGATATTATATTTTTTAGTAAACCCGTCTGCCAAATAATTGCGGTGTTCATACAATCTTTTTTCCAGATTGCTTGTAACGCCAATATACAGCACCGAATCATCCCAATTCGACAGAATATACACAAAATACATACATTCTCCTTAATTGTAAGTGCCAAGATCCTTCGACGCGCTTCGCTTGCTCAGGATGACAGGTGCGGTGCTATTTATTGCTTCCGCTGGGACATCCAGTACAGGTATTCATCGTAAGTGCCGTAGCGGTCAATGATGGTGCCATCGGGCTGGAAGGCAATTACGCGGTTACAGGTGGAGGTCAGCATTTCGTGGTCGTGAGATGCCAGCAGCACCACGCCGTTAAACGCCTCCAAGCCCTTATTGACCGCCTGAATGGACTCCATATCCAAATGGTTGGTGGGCTGATCCAGCAACACCACATTGGCGCCGGAGAGCATCATCTTAGACAGCATACACCGCACCTTCTCGCCGCCGGAGAGGACATTGACCTGCTTAAATACATCTTCATTACTAAAGAGCATACGACCTAAGAAGCCACGCAGGTACACATCGTCCTTTTTCACGGAATACTGCCGCAGCCAATCCACCAGCTCCATAGAATTGCCGTCAAAATAGGGAGAATTGTCCTTGGGCAGATAGCTGCGGATGGTGGAAACGCCCCACTTGATGCTGCCTTCGTCCGGCTCCAACTCACCCATAAGGATTTGGAACAGAGCGGTCTGCGCCAGCTCATTTTCGCCCACAAAGGCAATTTTGTCGTTTTTGCCCACAGAGAAATAGACCTTATCCAGCAGCTTTACGCCGTCTACGGTTTCAGATACATCCTTAACTGTCAGAATATCCTTGCCCAGCTCCCGCTCCGGCATAAAGCCCACAAAGGGATAGCGGCGGGTAGAACAGGGCATTTCCTCAACGGTCAGCTTGTCCAGCAGCTTCCGGCGGGCGGTTGCCTGCTTTGCCTTACTCTTATTGGCAGAGAATCGCTGAATAAACAGCTGCAGCTCTTCAATCTTTTCCTGGTTTTTCTTATTCTTGTTACGAATCATCGCCTGCACCATCTGGGAGGACTCGTACCAGAAATCGTAGTTGCCTACATACATCTTAATCTTACCGTAGTCAATATCCACAGTGTGGGTACAAACGGTATTCAGGAAATGGCGGTCGTGGGAAACAGCGATAACCATTCCGGGGAAATCCAGCAGGAAGTCCTCCAGCCAGTTAATGGCTTCAATATCCAAGTTGTTGGTAGGCTCGTCCAGCATAACAATATCGGGATTGCCAAAACGCGCCTGCGCCAGCAGGACCTTGACCTTTAAGCGGGGGTCAACGGTTGCCATAATGTCATAATGCAGCTCAGTGCCGATACCCAAGCCCTGCAAAAGGCGGGAGGCATCGCTTTCCGCTTCCCAGCCGCCCAGCTCTGCAAACTCCACCTCCAGCTCGGAGGCGCGCATACCGTCCTCATCGGTAAAATCGGGCTTTTCGTAAATGGCATCCTTTTCCTTCATAATGTCATAAAGATGCTGATTGCCCATAATGACCGTATCCATAACCGTAAATTCGTCATAGGCGTTCTGATTCTGCTTCAGGACAGACACCCGCTTTTCCGGGTCTACAGAAATACTGCCGGAGGTAGATTCCAGCTCACCTGTGAGCAGACGCAAAAATGTAGACTTGCCTGCGCCGTTGGCGCCGATGATGCCATAGCAGTTGCCGGGCAAAAATTGCAGGTCTACGTGCTGGAACAGCCACTGACCGCCAAATTGCATACCTAAATTGCTGACTGTGATCATAATTTTCTCCTTAATCTTCCTAACAATTTACACATCCCGCGCTCTTTCGTTTTCCAAAAGGCGCATACTCATACACTTTAATGATACCATAAAAATAAAAATAAGCAAATCTTTTTTGTAAAAAATTACCGCCACAGGGTGTCAATATCATTAAGTTAAGAAAAACCTGTCATTCTGAGCGAAGCGACATAGGAGCGAAATCGAAGAATCTACGCATTATCGACCCTGCAGAGCAGTTTTTATAGTGCGAAGATCCTTCGACTCCCTTCGGTCGCTCAGGATGACAGGCTTAATTTAATACCATTGGCGTAACAGCAACGGCAACTGTTTTCTTTATTTTTCCGGCAATCTGCTGCGGCGGTAGCGGCGTTTTCCGTTTCCCCTCTCCTCCGGGTCAGCTTTTTCCGCCCGGCGGGCGTAAACCTCAGCAGCCTCCGAGGTCGCCTCATAGGTCAGACGGCTAACACGCACCGTGCCGTCAGGCTGGTCAGACAGGCGCACCCGCACCAAAAATTTACCGTGCTCCGGGCAGGTAGCCAAATCCATATACCGCCGACCGGGCTGGGCGAACCAGCGAGAGCCAAGCATCTGCCGACCGCAGGTAGGGCACTTGTTTTCTGCGCCGGATTGGGCAGCCAGCGCCGCCCGCTTGTCCGCATAATCGTAAAACACCTTTCGGCTGATACAGCCGGGAAGCTCCGCCCCGTGAAAGCCGTTGACGTGGCTTTGCAGCGCCGCGCCGTATTCTTCCGTTCCCTTTTTTAAGTCCAGCTTGGCGCAAATCAGCGCCGTGTGATAGGCATCGCCCAAAGCATCGTGAGCAGGGCGGGTAGCGGGAATTTCAAACATCTCCATAGCCGTTTTTAGGGCTTTTTGGGCAGTACTGCCGTCGGTTTGGGCGTTAAAAATCATCTGGGCGTTATACCAGCGGCTGACCCAGTTCTCGTCCATACCGAAAAGCCGCAGATTTTCCCGCAGCATAGTAATATCATCAAAGCCCCAGGTCAAAAAGGTAATATCCTCGCCGCACCAGGCGCGGAAGCGTTCCATCGCCTCCACGAAAGGAACGCCCTCTTCCATCAGCTGGGATTCCTTAATGCCGGTGAGCTTGCTGATCCGCCGGTTTAACCGGCGGTAATATTTAGGTCGGATAAGAACCTGGAATTCGTCCGCCACCTGCTGCGCCCCGGTAATCCGCACAGCGCCGATTTGGATGATTTCACCCCGAATCTGCACAGGCAGCACCTTTTTTGCCGACGGCGAGCCGGGCCAGGGCTGATTCCACTCCATATCCAATACGATATAGTCCATAAAGCCAAAACCTCAATTATCTTTTATCCTTCTTATCATACCACAAATATCGCGCATCTGTAAACCATAACTTTGAAACACGGCCTCTTTCCTTGGAAAGAAGCCGTTATTGCGTTACTTTGCTATATTTTCGTGGGTCAGGATTTTATAATCCACATAGCAGATTTGCTCGGCATCTTCACCCCACATCAGTTTTTTGGCAATTTGGACAACCTGCTGGCACAAAGCTGCCTTGTCTTCCACCAATGCTGCGGTTATGGCGCCTGTTCGTATGGCATTTTCGCATTCTGCCTCTGCACCGGCGCCAATTACCACCACATCACGACCGGGGGTTCGTCCGTTCTCACGGATAGCTTCTACCGCACCCAGCGCAAGGGCGCTGCTATCGCAGAAAACCAGCTCCAAATCCCGTCCGTACTTGGAAAAAGCCTGCTTCAGGATGGCTTTTGCGTCAGCAGCGCTGCCGCAAATCGCTTCCTCTAACTTAACGGCGCTGTATGTACCTGCCATTTCCGTGATTGCCTTTAGATACTGCTCATCTTCCAACGCAGAAAGAAGCATATACTTTACATATCTGTCGCCATTAACATCCGCTTTGGTAAAATAGCGGTCCAGCAGCGCCGCCTGCATATGTCCCAGCTTTTGCTCGCTCCAGCCAACAAAATAGCTCTCGCCCAAATTTTCCGGCTCACGATCTATAAACAGCACCGGCGTATCTCCTGCCCGGGTCAAAACCGCCTCTGCATTTTCTGCATCCACAAGCTGTACAACCAGCAGCTTCACGCCCTTTTTGCGTAAGCTCTCCACCTGCCGGTTTTGGGTGTCTTGGTTGTTTTCCCCGTTTTCAATCAGCACGGTATAGCCCGCCTTTTTCAGGGCGCTTTGCAGCAACTCTTCCATTTCGCTGTCTGCACCGGCAAGACACAGACCAATCTTAGGGGTAACCAAATCAATTAACAAGTATCCGACGATGCCCATAATCAATGTAGACAGGATAATCGCCCAGATACTCCAATGAATTTTTTTCATAGTATTTCCTCATTTTGCTTTCCAATCACAAAAGTCGGTACACAATATACCATAAAATAACACTTTTTGCAAGCCCTGTAATGATCCTGCACAAAACCCTGTACAGGAGAAACTGAGAATTTTTATTTTGTTTAGACACTTACTAAGAGTCGCCTTTCGCGTCCGTTATCTGAACGCCGACACCAAAAAAGACACCACCCTAGGGGGTGGTTTCTTTTTTGGTGGACGATAACGGACTCGAACCGCTGACCCTGCGCACGTCAAGCGCATGCTCTACCAGCTGAGCTAATCGTCCAAGCGCTGAATTATTATAGCAGAGGGTATTCCTTTTGTCAAGCCTTTTCGTCTGGTTTTTTGTGTTAGTTTTGTACAGGATTATACAGCCCTAAAAAATCTTGACAAATCCTGTCTGTTTATGGATAATTAGGTTGCTTTTTGAAAAGGATGTGAGTACTATCAATCATTTACATTTATACCGGGGCTTTGGCAGCTTTATTAAGAAAAATGTGGTAATGGTGATCGCGATGGTCGCAGCCATCATCACCTGCTTCATCGTACCGCCGGACAAAGCCTATCTTTCCTATTTTGATGTAAAGACATTAACCTGTCTATTCTGCGTGCTGGCAGTAGTCTGCGCTCTGAAAAACATCAACTTCTTCTATATGTTGGCGAAAAAACTCATCCAGGTTTTTCGCAATACCCGGGTCTGCATTCTTGCACTGGTGTACATCACATTTATCGGCTCTATGCTGATTGCCAACGATATGGCGCTGCTCACATTTCTGCCCCTTGGCACATATGTGATTACAAGCACAGGCAAGGGCAAATATATGGCCTTTACCTTTATTATGCAGAACATCGCCGCTAACTTAGGCGGTATGCTCACCCCCTTTGGCAACCCCCAAAACCTGTACCTGTACACCAAGTATCAGATTTCCACTATGGAATTTATGGGCATTATGGCAGTCCCCTTTATCCTTGCGGTGGGGCTGATTACCCTGTGCTGTATCCTTTTTGTAAAGCCCGAGCCCTTTGCGCTGCAGGATGAAAAACTCAATCTGCCAAAAGGGCGTTCTATCGTATATCTGCTGCTTTTCATCCTCGCCATCGCTATCGTATTCCGGGGGATACCCTATTGGATCGGTCTTATCGTTATTCCTGTTGTGCTGCTGTTTATGGACAGAAAAGCCCTGAAAATGGTAGACTATCCCCTGCTGCTCACTTTCGTATTTTTCTTTGTTTTCTCCGGCAATATGGCGCGGATTGAGGCCGTACAAGCTCTGTTTTCTTTCCTTTTGGGCAAAAACACCTTGCTTGTGTCTATTTTGTCCTGTCAGGTTATCAGTAATGTTCCCTCTGCTATTTTGCTCTCCCAGTTTACGGACAATTACAAACACCTGCTGCTGGGTGTCAACATCGGCGGCGTAGGCACACTGATCGCATCCCTTGCCAGCTTGATTACCTTCCGGGAATACAGTAAATATAATAAAGGCAAAACAGGACATTATATGCTGCTATTTTCCGCCTTTAATTTTGCCTTTTTGATTATTTTGGCAACCTTTAGCCTGCTGTTTCAATAAATACGCAAAACCACCCTCGGTGAAGTATCACCGAGGGCAAAATAATTGGTATTTTCCCCACCGCAAAGAAAACTATGGAAATCCTTGCTAAGGAATGCTATAATGTTAGCAGAATGACTGGAAAGGTGATACTATGAGCTACCAAAAACCCAGCCTTTGGCGCTACCGCCTTGCCCAGGGCGTCTGTCAGATATTCGCCCGGGTATTTTTCCGCAGGAAGGTCCTTCGCAACGAAATCAAAAATGCAAAAGGTCCCTTTGTGCTCATTTGCAACCATCAATGCGCCTTTGATTTTGTAAATTTAATAGGCTTGACAAAGCGGCCTATGTCTTTTGTCATCAGTAACTCCTTTTATAATTCGCTGCCCATTACCGCCTTTTTAGCCAAGCTGGGCGTTATCCCGAAACAGCAGTTTCAGACCTCCCCTTCCGATATGAAAAAGATGAAGGCTGTGATAGAAGCCGGGCAGCCCCTCGTTATCTATCCCGCAGGTCTTATGTGCGAGGACGGACTGTCTACGCCTATCCCCTCTGCAACCTATAAATTTATAAAGTGGTTAGGGGCAGATGTTTATGTTGCCAAAGTCAGCGGCACCTACTTTGCTATGCCAAAATGGGGAAAGGGCATCCGTAAAGGACGCACCTATATGGATGTCTACAAGCTGATGGATGCAGAAGACCTTGCAGCTATGGACATCGACACCATTCGCCAAAAAGCCCTTGCAGCCCTGGATTTTGATGCCTACCGGGAACAGGAAAAGTGGCTGGTGCAATACGGCAAGAGCTGCCAAATCGACGGTTTGGAGCAGGTGCTGTATAAATGCCCTCACTGCGGCGGGGAACACACCATCTGCGTAAAAGAACGCTCCATTCTTTGCTGTACTGTCTGCGGCTATGAATTAGCAAGCGATGCTTACGGTTTTTTACATAACGAAAAAGGTCTCGGGCCGGAAATCCGCTATGTATCGGATTGGAGCCGGCGCATCTTCAATACTATTCTGAAAGACGCAGAAAACGGTTCCTTTACCGAACTTTCCGCAAAAACCGAAATCCGTATGATTGACTATAAAAAGCACAAATTTGTGCCGGTAGGAGAGGGCATCGTTTCTCTATCCAAGGACGGTTTCCAAATCGTTGGTACTATAAGCGGAGAGCCCGTTCATTTAGATATTCCCATTTCAGGTATCCCTTCCCTACCCTTTAGCCCCGGAAAGTATTTCGAGGTACAAAGCGGAAAGGATATCTATCGCTGCGCGCTGTCAGACGGCAGGCTTGTTATGAAGTTTATCCATTTGTTAAAGAGCTTTTATCTGCTCAGCCAGACCGAACCAGTCGTTATATAATGCAAAAAGCGGGAAACGCAGAGCATTTCCCGCTTTTTGCATTAACTATTCTTAAAAAATGCCACAGCAACCGCACCGGGGCCGGCATGGGCGCCAATCACGCTTCCAATGGTGGTATACCGCACCTCATCAAGACCGGCTTCCCAAATGTGTCTGCTGTCTTCAATATATTTTACCAGCAAAGCATCCGAAAGACCCGTATAGCCCAACAGCACCGGCTTGGTGAAATCCACACCGCCAGCCTTCTCAATCTCCTGTACCAGCAGATTGTTGCCCTGTTTGGAGCCGCGGGCTTTGCCCAGCATCTGAACCTCACCATCCACAACAGACAAAACCGGCTTAATGTTGAGAAGTGTTCCGGCAAATGCAACCGTCTTGGAAATCCGTCCGCCCCGCTTCAAATACTCCAAAGTATCTACAAGGGCAACAATGAGGATCTTTTTCTTTACGATTTCCAGCTCAACAGCAATCTCTTTCGCCGACAAACCGTCATCCACCAGGCGCAAAGCATACTCCACCAAAATACCTCCGCCAACTGCGCCGCTTCCGCTATCCACCACATAAATATTTTCATAATCTGCCGCAGCAATGACAGCGCTTTGGTATGTACCGGACAGCTTAGCAGACAGCGTGATAACCACAGCGCTCTCCCCCGCTTTCTTCACCTTTTCATACTCCGCAGCAAATGCGGCAGGCGTTGCCTGGCTGGTGGTAGGATGGACATCCGTCTCCACCAGCTTTTCATAGAAAGTCTTATGGTCGATGTTAACGCCATCAATGTACTCCTCTTCTCCAAAATGGACAGTCAGCGGCACCACATTAACCCGCTGGCGGACATCCGACATAAAATCCGAGGTAGAATCCACGATAATTCTTGTTTTCATATGTTCTCCTTTTATTTTTTACAGCTTAAGAAAACAGCCAATTTTTAATGTTGATATTTCAACATCTTTATTATAGCAAACATTTGTTGAGATGTCAACATCTCAGCCGTCTTACAAATCAGAAGTTGACATTTCAACAAATTCAGTGTATAATCAAGAGGCTAATATGGTAGCAACTTTTGTAAGGAGGTATTCTATGCTGGATCGTTTTTCCCGTTTTTCTCTTGCCATCTCTAACATCCACCGTTGCTGGCACAAGCTGGCAGCTGAAGAAATGGCAAAGTATGACCTTAACAGTCCTCACGCTATCTACCTCAATACCCTTTACTGCTACCCCGAAGGCATTACCGCCGCTAAGCTGAGCGAGCTCAGCGGCAAAGACAAAGCCGATGTGTCCCGGATGGTATCTATTTTGGAAAGCAAGGGTCTTGTCCAAAGAGACACCTCAGCCGGAAACCGCTATCGGGCAAAGCTCGTGCTGACGGACAAAGGTAAAGAAGCCGCCCTGCACGTCCGCTGCCGGGCAGTACTGGCTGTGGAGCTGGCAGGCGCGGGACTATCCGACGAGGATAGAGAAATATTTTACCGTTCCTTGGAGCTGATTGCCGGCAATCTGCAAACGCTCTGCAAAGAAGGCTTGCCCCGATAACCTACTAGGAAGGAACTTGCACAATGAACGACTATATTATTTTCACCGACTCCTGCTGCGATGTTTCCCCTGAAATCCTCGCCCAATGGGGCGTTCCCTACGCCAATATGACCTTCTCCTTTGAAGGAGATGACAAAGCCTATATCGACAGCGACATCTCCAACAAGGAATTTTACGACCGTATGCGTCAAGGCGCTGTGGCAAAGACCGCAGCCATCAACGCAGATACCTTTGTCCGTTCTTTTACCCCCATCTTGCAGGAAGGCAAGGACATTTTGTATGTAGCCTTTTCCTCCGGCCTCAGCACCACTGTCAATTCTGCCCATATGGCGGTTGCAGATTTGAAGGAGCAGTTCCCTGACCGTAAAATCGTGATTGCGGATACCCTGGCAGCCTCTGCCGGCGGCGGACTTATGGTTTATATGGCTGTGGAAAAGAAAAACGCCGGCGCTTCCTTGGAAGAAAACGCCGCATACTTAGAAAGTCTTGTTCCCCAGCACTGCATTTGGTTTATCGTTGACGATTTGGAGTACTTAAAGCGGGGCGGACGGGTTAGTCCTCTGGTTGCCTTTGCCGGCGGATTGCTTGGTATCAAGCCCGTTCTGCAAATGGACAGCGAGGGTCATCTCATAAAGGTCGGCACCGCCCGGGGCAGAAAGAAAGCCATTGAAGCTCTGGCAGCCAAATATGCCGAGCTTTCCTATGAAGAAAAGAACACCCCCATTTTTATCAGCCACGCTGATTGCGAAGAAGATGCAAAGCTGCTTGTAGATATGCTGGCAAAGCAAGGGGGCAACACCACATTGCTGACCAAAATCGGCCCGGTTATCGGCTCTCACGCCGGTCCCGGCACTATCGCCCTGTTCTTTATCGGCAAACACAGATAATTTTTGCTCATTTTCTCTCCTTTACATATACTACCCCTGAAAGCCGACCCCGGTGGAGAAATCCACTGGGGTCGGTTTTCCTATACATTTCCTACAAACGGTATGTCATTGCGAGGAGCAACGCGACGTGGCAATCTCCCGGTACATTCTTTGGATTCTACGCGGACAATCCTCGTCCTTGCAGCCTATGCACCGTTTATCATCCTTATTGTCTAAACAGCACTGCATATAGTCACATTCGTCGCAGCAGCACTCAATTCCCGGATGTTCCCCATTTCCAAGGCAATTCCTGCCCCCATTCCCCGGCGTCAACACCACGCCGGTTACATCCATAATCATATCGCCACCTCTTTCGACATCATTATACAAATTCACTTTTGCAAAACCTGTCGAAATTACAACTACCGCCGTTCTTGCAAACAGGACGGCGGTTTGTTATACTGTTACCGAAAGGCGGTGGCACTATGGCAGAATATGAACTGGTACGGGAAATCAAAAATCTTTGCCCCAACAACCAAATGCGGGATATCTTTTTTGAAGAAATCGAAACCGACGACCCCAAAAATTATGTAAACCAGCTTCTCAAAGGAAATGCCGTCTCCCTTTCCTATGAAGAAAAAGAAGACGGCAGTGTAATTGTTCACGCCGATTGCGACGGTCTGATCCAAAAATTCATTTTTACACCGGTGTAGCGGCCTTTCCGACAACTAACTTCTTCAGACCCCGGTAGACCCAGTAAAATGCGGTGGTAAACAGAATATCCATCACCGTTACACACAGCACATAGAAAATCTGCGCCACTGTATTGCCCAGCGCACCTGCCACCGCCAGCCGGAGGGTTTCCAGTGGAGGAACGTTGCACTGATAGAAATTGTTGTAATTGGTCTGCAGCAGCTGTGCCGCTGTTGCGGACACTGCGCAGAAGCACAAAATGAAAATGATGACCGCTTTCACTTCGCCCTTTTTGGCAGGCGTATGCAAATCCAGCGCGATAATGAGCAGGAACGCCAGCATAAACAGGTTATGCACCGTAACCGTATGGAAATCCATATAGCCCACAAAGTAATTGCGAATATTCCAATCGCCGTAAATCAGGCAGGGATAAATAAGCATCAGACCGAATACCGAGCTGCAGAGCGCCGCAGTAATGCCGCCAACCTTATCCTGATGCTTGCCCCGATAAAAGGCCATAATGGGGATCATAAAGACAACCAGTGAGCAATAGTGCAGAGGAATGCTATACAGATCATAACTATTATCAGAAAAAGAAACATATTGCTTACCGATCTCCAAAAGAACAATCAGTACGCCAATGATTTTAAGGGGAAGCATACGGGTCTCGAGACTTTTCTTGCGCAGGGTAATGCGAAGCACAACGGAAAGCAAAATTATTACTGCCAACGCCGGCAGCAGGGTAATTGCGTGGTCTTTGGTCCAAAGCTGCATAGTGTTTCTCCTTTTCTTTAATTTAATCACATTTTAACATATTTTTAATAATTTGCAATCCCCAATTTATAGGAGTATTTATGTTTTATAAAAACATTGTGCCGGGCGTCTTTCTCTCCCGCCCGAACCGCTTTATCGCCCATATTCGCATAGACGGAAAAGAAACCGTTTGCCACGTAAAAAACACCGGCAGATGCAAAGAATTGCTCTCTCCCGGCGCAGCCGTTTGGTGTGAAAAAAGCGATAACCCCGCCCGCAAAACCCAGTATGATTTGATTGCTGTGCAAAAGGGCGACCGCCTTATCAATATGGACTCCCAAGCCCCTAACAAAGCTGCATTTGAATGGCTTGCTTGCGGCGGTCTTGGAGAAATTCAGAATTTGCGCCCGGAAACCACTTATGGCCCTTCCCGCTTCGATTTTTCCTTCCAAAAGGACGGAAAAAAGTGCTTTTTAGAGGTAAAAGGCGTAACTTTGGAGCATAGCGGCGTTTGCGCCTTTCCCGATGCGCCTACCCAGCGTGGCGCAAAGCACTTAAAAGAGCTGACCACCCTTATAAAAGAGGGCTTTGGGGCGTATGTTCTCTTTGTCATTCAAATGTCCGATGTTTCCTATCTCCACCCCAACGATGCCACCGACCCAGCCTTTGGAAACGCTCTCCGGGAGGCCGCCGCAGCCGATGTGCAGATTTTAGCTTATGACTGCGCCGTAACCCCAAGCAGTATGACCCTCCGCCACCCGGTTGAGGTAAAATTATGGCACACCTGAATGTAGGGGGCGGCGCTTATCACACGCCCCACCCAAAAGCCTTCCACCTCTTGGGAAGGCTTTTTTCAGCAGTAACAGACAACTTGACAGACTATAAAAGCAGCGATATACTTTAACTGTCAGTGTTTTTGTTGCGAATGCCCCGTAAAAATCAGAAGGAGGAACAGCGAGTGAAAAGAAGCAGTACATATTTGATAGTCGTAACCGCAATGCTCTTTTGCATTTTCCTGCTCCCCACCGAGGCACAAGCCGCCACCTCCGGCACTTGTGGCGACAACC
>JAZRKY010000207.1:0-4418 GCA_045646585.1 Faecousia sp.
GGGCTATGCTGAGGGGTAGGAAAAGCGCACATTAAGAAAACGCATCGAAAGCAGATGGCTTTCGAGGCGTTTGGCACCCGTAATAGGAATCGAACCTATATCTAAGTCTTAGGAGGACCTTATTCTATCCGTTGAACTATACGGGCGTACAGCTATACTGCATTGTACCGAAAAAAAGTTTTCCTGTCAACAAAAACAGGCGCTTTTTTCGTCTTCTAAAACATATACTGGTAAAAGAATGTTTGAGGAGGTGCAGTATGTGGGAGAGAGATGACCCAAAGGCAGATTTGGAAGATTTGCTCTTTGATGAAGAGGACGGCAGACCCAGTGAACGGTAAAAGGAAAACCCGACAGCGGCTTAGCTGTCGGGTTTGATGCGTAATTGTAAAAGATTTATAAACAATAAGTAATACGGCATTGCGGAAACCGCTGAAAAGTGCTATACTGCTGGAAAAAATTAGACTTTAGGATGTGAGAAATTGGATGTTTTGATATGGATATTGGGCGTTGTTGCGGTAATTGCGGCGCTTGTGGTTTTGATTGCCTACAAATGCTACCGAATGGCGTTTTATATTTCCGATAAGGAAAAGCGGGAAAATGCCCAGCGGCTCTTGCCGCCGGGAGAGGAGTATCGTATCTACCACGATGTTATGCGGGCTTGGAACAAAGAGGTAAGCGCTCTGCCCTGCCAGCGCTTTACTATCCGCAGCTTTGACGGCTTGACATTAAAAGGAAAGTATTATGAACAGTTCTCCGGGGCGCCTATAGAGCTGATGTTTCACGGCTATCGGGGCAATGCTCACCGGGATTTGTGTGGCGGTGTGCAGCGGTGCTTTGCCTGCGGGCGAAATGCGCTGATTGTAGATCAGCGCGCCAGCGGCGACAGTGAGGGTAATATCATTTCTTTTGGTATCAATGAGCGTAAGGACTGCCTTTCCTGGGTAGATTTTATGGTAGCGCATTTTGGGAGCGATGTAAAAATCATTCTCACCGGCATTTCTATGGGCGGCGCAACGGTTTTGATGGCATCAGGTGAAAAGCTGCCCCCAAATGTAATTGGCGTACTGTCTGACTGCGGCTATACTTCTCCCAAGGAGATTATTTGCAGGGTCATCGGGCAAATGAAGCTGCCGGCAAGGATTTGCTATCCCTTTGTGCGTTTGGGCGCAAGGCTCTTCGGGCATTTTAATTTGGATGAGACCAGTTCTGTAGAGGCACTCAAAAAATGTAAATTGCCGGTGTTTTTCACCCATGGCGAAGCGGACGATTTTGTGCCTTGCCAAATGAGTGTAGATATGTATAACGGCTACAACGGACCAAAATACTTATATACCGCGCCGGGCGCAGGACACGGCGCAGCCTTCCCGGCAGATCAGGAAAAATACCTAAAAGCCTTGGGCGAGTTTTTCTAGAAAAATAACTACGGTTTGCGTAATTTTCTTAATGGAGAAATGTTGTCAGGTAAGCAGAAAAAGGCCCCCTCTGACGAGGGGGCTGTCAGCCGATCAGGCTGACTGGGGGAGAGAAAACCTAAAAGGTTCAGAAAAATTTACAAAATACAGGTAATTCCCCTGCTTTTTCTCTCCCTCAGTCTAATTGCCTAATGTCGGCAATTAGACAGCTCCCCCGTCAGAGGGAGCCTTGTTCGCGCATATATCGGAGTTCTTTGACACGCTGAACCGCCCGAAAGGGCGGTTGCGGATTAGAATGTTATCCTATCGTAGGGCGGGGGCTTGCTCCCGCCGTTAATATTCCAATAAATACCCTCCGCACCCGCAAAGGATGCGGAGGAAACTGTTTTGGGAATACCTCATTTTGGCTTTTGCCTTTACGCATTATAATTGTATTTACAGAACGGACATTTAGGATAATCAAAATCGTGTCGCTTTCCACAATTGGGACACTGTTTTTGCGGCAAACCTTCTTCTGTGGTATCTGATAAGAAAAACTCAAGCTTTCTGCACTTAGGGCAACTGTAAATATCAACTTCTAATGCGCCTGCCAGCAGGTTGGGAAGATCGCCAAGGATCCAACCCGTTTGTCCAAATTGTAGCTTTTCTTTTCTAATGTAATTCATTTCCTGTCCGCAACGCAAACAAACGATGTTGCTTTTCATAGTATATTCTCCTTGCTTGTTAGATTTCATTTTGTTGGTGCTATGAACTCTGTGCAATACATACTTAAGGGGCAATCTCCGCATTTGGGATTGCGGGCGGTGCAGGTATCTCTGCCGAAAAGGACGATTCGGTGGCAGAAATCGGAGCTTTCCTCGGGAGGGAGGATGGCGCGGAGCTGCTGCTCTACCTTTTCCGGCTCTTTGCCCTTGGCAAGACCCAAGCGATTGGAGATGCGGATACAGTGGGTATCGCAAACCACGCTGCCGGGAACGCCGTACAAATCCCCCAAAAGCAAATTTGCGGTCTTTCTGCCTACGCCGGGCAGCTTCAGAAGCGCCTCCATCGTGCCGGGAACTTTACCGCCGTATTCGTTTATCAGCATTTGGCAGGCAAGGACAATGTCCTTAGCCTTTTGGCGGAAGAAACCGCAGGTATGGACATAGCGTTCCACATCCTCGATTTTTGCGGCGGCCATCGCTTCCAATGTGGGATAGGCGGCAAACAGCGCAGGGGTAATCTGATTTACCCGGGCGTCGGTGCATTGGGCGGACAGACGCACCGCAATCATCAGCTCGTAATCCTTGCTATAATGTAATGCGCACAGGGCGTCGGGGTAACGGCTGTTTAATACATCTATAATATGGCGTACTTTTTGTTCCATTTTTATGCCTCCTGTTTTCGACATTGTAGCACAAAAACGAGAAAAAGGAAAGTGCCTGCACAAAAATTCCCCTTTCCAATAGGATGGAAAGGGGTGGTGTGATGATAGGCAGAATAACAAGGATGCCTATGGGCGGCTGTGGTATTGTTGTTAGGGCAAGGAAATCGCCCCGGCTGCAGGCAGTGGGCCTTTCGCCGGGGGCGGAGGTTTGGTGTAAGTACAAAAGCCGGGGAATTATGGTGCTGGAAACAGGCAATCGGCTGATTGCCCTGCGGCGCAGTTTTCTTCGGAGCGTGTGGGTGGATTATTGATCCTTGTAAAGGATTTCTGCTGTGAGAGCGGAGATTTCGTAAGCAGTGCGGCTCTCCGGACCGCTGTCGGTGAGCTTGGTGTAATCTCGGCTCTGCAGCCGTCCGCAAATGCGAAGCTGATCCCGGGTGTGGCAGACAGAAACCTCCTGGGCAATTCTGCCCCACAAAATGCAAGGCAGATAATCTGCCCGGCGGAAGGGGCGGGGAACTGCCAGCATACAATCGCAGATGTCCCGACCCAAGGGCGTGCGGCGGTAGACGGGCTCTTTGCAGAGGGTGCCTTCCAAAAGCACATCGTTCATAGGCGGACCGTCTTCGCATTCGATAGAGGACGCAAAGACGAAAATCAGCAGATGGCGACTGCCGTCAGAGCGCTGATTGTAGGAACGGATTTGCCCTCTGACAGTGAGCATACTGCCCCCGGAAAGGTCAAAGCCGTTTAGTATAGCGTCCTGGGCAACGATCGGCAGCCGGTCTACCGTCCCGGAAAGCCGGGGAACCAAAAGATAGAACCGATAAAACCGGCAGCCGTGGTTTTCGTGGGAGTATTCGGGTAAGTTTTCCAGTGTTCCCCGCAGGGTAATGGTGTTGGTTGCGTTTTCCATAAGTACCACCTCAAAGTCCAATGTATAGGACATCATATGGGGGTAAGACAGAAAAAATAACGGGTCGTTGACCCGTTATTTTTTTCTTATGGGGTTGTTCAATCTTGAAAAGGGGTCGTTTTGTACTGAATGACATTTTTGTCGTGTTGAAAAGCATATAAATCATATGTTACTTATTGTATGTAGATTTATTGTATTCACTATTGCATCATATATTATGGAGGGCTGTAAAGATGGATATTGTAAAAGTTTTTGGAACAAACGTGAAGCATTATCGGCAGGCAATGGGAATTTCTCAAGAAGCCTTTGCTGAGAAATGCGGACTTCACAGAACATATATCAGTGCAATCGAGTGTTATCGCAGAAGTATATCCCTTGAAAATATTCAGCGAATAGCCGATGCATTCGAAATCGAAACGTATAAACTGTTTTTGGAGGAGGAAGATACGGAATGAAATATACACTGAAAAACGAAAATATAGAAAGCTATAATGAAAGTGCTACTTTCAGCTTTCCAAAATACACTTCTCAGTTAATCAACTGGGCAAATCAAAATGCGCAGGGAACTCGCCCTGTTGTTGTCGGTCAAATGTCTGAATTGTTTCCCGAATTTATGGCTTCTTGTGAAGAAATCACCATTGAGAACTGGTACGATTGGTATGTAGAAAGATATCCCAATGCCTTTGATAAAGCAACTGATAAGATTTATGCACAGGTGCAGAAT
>JAZRKY010000208.1:0-4103 GCA_045646585.1 Faecousia sp.
AATGCTATCCCCATCGTAGGGCGGGGGCTTGCTCCCGCCGCCAACTGAAAAGCATAACCGCAGTACCGACAAGTGGTGCTGCGGTTAACTATTCGATAATTGGGATTTTTTTTGAATCATTTTTCGGGTTGTTCAGTACACCAGCCTTTGGTTTTGCAATAAGGGCACACCAACATATATTCATTGCCAGAATGTTCAGTAACAACCGCCTTTGACCATTTAATATTGAATTCCTTGAAACAATGCTTACATATGAAAGTATGTGATGCAATATGCTTCGCTAATATCACAACGATTGCCACAGCACCGATAGAAATAAGTACGGCAAACAAATAATCCATATGTTCATCTCCTTGCGAAATTCAAATTTATCTAACTAAATCATACTTCCCACGGTTACAAAAGTCAACCATACAAAACTCGCAGCAAAGGAACAGGACGCGGCGGGAGCAAGCCCCCGCCCTACGACAACATTTTTATTCGGTGCTATCTTTCAGGCGGTCTTTTTTAGCACCAAAATAATCTTCCGCGGCAGCAGAAAAGCTGACACAGATAACAAAGACACAGGGACGTCAGTGGGCTTCCCCGGAAAGTAAATCCTCGGTAAGTGTCTGCTTGACGGCGATATTCGGCACCGCCCTGCTCCATTCGCTTCAGCATTTCCAAATACTCTGCATTGTCCGGCTCCATAGATACCGCCCGGCGGATATGCTCCATAGCGGTAATTTGGTTGCCTAAGCCCCGGTTGGCGATTGCCGACAGGTAATACCACCGGGCAGAACGCTCGGAGGTGGATTGGAGTATCTGCAACGCCTGATAGTACTGGCGATACATAATGTACTGGTGCGCCATACCCAAAATTTGGGAATAGGAAACGCCCCTTTGCTGACCGTAGGGGTTATAACCGCCCTGACTTTGCGCCTTTTCGGGATTTTTAATTTGCTCATAGGCGGCGTTGACTTCCTGCATTTTCTTCGCCGCTTCCTTATCGCCCGGATTTCTGTCCGGGTGGTATTTTTTTGCCAGCTGGCGGTAAGCCTTTTTGATTTCCTCATCGGTAGCATTAGGACTTACTCCCAGCACTTTATAGGGATCGGTCATTTTTGTCCTCCCCGGGTCTGCCGCCGCTGTTTACTGCGATATTGCAGCCAAACCCCACTGTATATAATATTATTTAGAATTGCCTTATCCTGCACAAGGGGGAGCTGTTCAAAATACTTTGCGCAGCGCTCCATCTGCAGTACCAAAATATTCTCCCAAGAAGCCCAATCAGGGGGCATATTTGCGGCAATAAAGGGATTATATCTGCCTTTTTCCTTATCTTTTTTATAGTCCACCGCCGCATCCGCCAAGTAAATAAACCTACCCAGCGCATCGCCTAAGCCTCGCAGGCACTCTGCCCACATATCCTCCCGATAAACAAAAAGCTCACCCAACAGCTTTCCAAAGCAGGCTGCCATCTTATCCGGGTCAGGGCAATTCTCTTTTTCCAATGCCGTCAGCGCCGCTAAGCTATCTTCGATTGCCTGACATTTTTCCGGGTGGGAAGCCCGGATTTTTTCCATTTCTTTTCCAAAAATGCCACACGCCATTTTGGAAGAAAGCTTCCCCTCATCGGCTAAATCGTCCAATGCGTTATAGAAAGCCAAGGCGATATTCATATCCGCGCCGTAGGCAATATATTCGTTATCCACCCAAGGGCGGGGGCTTAAAGGATGAAAGCCGCAGGCCCGTTTCCCAGAAGTTTCTTCCGGCTCGTACAGGCTCATCAGCAGCATAGAAAGAAAGGCGATATCGTAGCGCAGCCCCAACCGGGCAGACCCGGAAGATTGCAGCCGCATCTGCCTGCAAACGCCGCAGTAAACCGCATTATAGCGCAGCTGCTCCTCTTTGGAAAGCTCCTTCATATCTGCCATTACAAAGCCGAACATACATTCACCCCTTTTTCCACTTTTATCCTATTATAACACAGCTTTATGAACAAGGGGTAAACTTTTTTAATCTTTTTTATTCTTTATGAGATAAACATTCAGCGCGCCGCCGTAAAAGACAATGCTGATACAGCAGTAAAGCCACAGCATACTCAGCGCAACACCGTAAACCGAGCCGTAAATGCTGGAATAGATAGAAAAATGCTCCACATAGGCAGAGTAAATATCCGAAAAAATCAACCATCCTGAGGATGCCAGTAGCGCCCCGGGTACGCTATCCATAAAGCTGTTGCGGCGGTTGGGGAGCACCATAAACACACCGGTAAACACCGCCGTTTGCAAGGCTAACAGAACAAAAAACCGCAGATCAAAAAATCCGTTCAGTAAATCCATAATAGGAAGCAATATCAAAATTTCTGTGCCGAATATATGCAGCACCATCGTGGCAATCAGCACCAAAAGGAACAAAAAGGTATATATTAAGCTAATCGACCGGGTATAAATGTATCCCCGGTTTTCCCGAACACCGTAGATGGTGTTAAGCCCTGTAAGCAAGCCATAAACGCCACGGCTGGCAGACCACAGGGCGGTGATGGCGGAAAAAGAGAGGATGCCGCCGGTCGTTCCCTGATAAGCAAGGACAATCAGCCGTTTTGCCGCTGGGAACAGAGCTTCCGGGATCACCCCATTGATTGCACCGGTAAGCACCTCCACCTCCAGCCCTGCGTAGCGCAGAAGGGAAAGGAGCAAAATAAGGGAGGGAAAGGCAGATAAAATTAAAAAATATCCCGCATAAGCGGCGTATATAGGTACTCTTAGCAAGAGTATATATCGTATTGCCCGGTATAGTTTTTTGATATAGTCCATTTCCATCCCTCCTCTCCTTTTAATCTGCCCATTCCTGCCAAAATCATAACTGCCGTAGCCTTCTCCCGGGAGAAGGTGGTCCGAAGGACCGGATGAGGGGAAAACTTTGTTGCATTATCATTATTGCAAAGCAAGCTTTTGGTGCAAAAATACCCTCATCCGTCAGCCTGTTCGGCTGACACCTTCCCCCAGGGGAAGGCTTTAATAAAAAACCGACCGACAGAGCGTTCTCTATCGGTCGGTCTCGTCTTTTTAGTTTATTCTGCGGAGATCAGGTAATAGTACACCGGCTGTCCACCGCAAATCAAATTTACATCTGCATCCGGGCAAATCTTTCGGAACAGCTCCGCTGCTTTTTGAGCGTGCTTTTCCTGAATATCCTGACCGTAGTAGATGGTGATGAACTCTTTGCCACTTTCCTGCACCTTTTCTGCCAGGGCGCGGAGCAGCACCTTAATATCCCGGCTTGTGCCGAACAGGGCGCTGCCGTAGATAGCCAGGTAATCACCTTCGTGAATGTCGTGGCCGTCAAAGTCGGAATTGCGGGCAGCATAGGTAATCTGCATCGTATCTACCGTACCCAAAACCTCGGTCATAGCCTCGGTGTTTTCTTCCACAGAGCCATCGGGGTTAAAGGACAGCATCGCCGTTACACCCTGGGGAACGGTCTTGCTGGGAATGACGATTACATTCTTAGGCGTCAGGGCATTGACCTGCTCAGCCGCCATAATGATGTTTTTGTTGTTGGGCAGTACAAATACAGTTTCCGCAGGAACGGTATTGACAACCTCCAAAATATCCTGGGTGCTGGGGTTCATTGTCTGACCGCCGGAAATCACTCCGTCAACGCCTAAATTGGAGAACACCTCTGCAAGTCCATCGCCGGCGCAAACGGTAACCACACCCACAGGCTTTTCAGGCTCGGCGATCTTAGGCGCAAGCTCTTTCTCGCTGAGCACCTTTTCGGTGTGCTGCAGACGCATATTTTCGATCTTAACAGTAACAAAGCTGCCGTAGTCCATAGCCTCGTGGAGTGCTTTACCGGGGTCGTTGGTATGCACGTGGACCTTGATGATCTCCTCATCGTCCACCACTACCAAGCTGTCACCAATGCTGCTGAGGAATTCCCGAAGCTTGTCGGGATCGTCCTGATTTTCGCGGGAGATAATGAACTCGGTGCAGTAGGTAAAGGTGATGTCCTCGGTGTCGAAATCACCGAATGCAGCTTGCTCCTTGGCCTCGGTCTCCATGCCCTCGGGCACGACGATATCCTCGCCCTGCAGGGAGCTGAGCATTGCCTCCAGC
>JAZRKY010000209.1:0-6057 GCA_045646585.1 Faecousia sp.
CTTCCCCTTTGGGGAAGGTGTCAGCCCGTTCGGGCTGACGGATGAGGTTGCGGTGGATGAGGTAAAACCTCACCCGACCTCGCTCACGCTCGGCCACCCTCCCCAAAGGGGAGGGTTTTATCCCTGTCGCCTCTGCCGACACAATAATTGTCAACTGTCAATTGTCCATTGTCAACTAAAAAAGGGAACGGTTAAACCCGTTCCCCATCAGCGCGATATTCCTTTTTCAGCGTCTTGCGCAGACCAAACTCCGTACCCTTTGCAATCCGCGCATAATTTTCCCGGTGCTTACAGATAATCGCCGCAGTGGCCACCAAAACCACCAGCACCGACAGCCACCCGCTATCTGTAATCAGCAGGAAAACCGGCAAACTCAGCACCGTAATGGTTGTGCCAACCACCAAATAGTCCGTAACGATGGTCGCAATCACCACCACCGCCAAAACACACAGCCCAAACTGCCAATTCAGCATCAGCATCATACCGATAAAGGAGGCAAAGCCCTTACCGCCCCTAAATTTCAAAAACACCGGAAACATATGCCCCAGCACGCAGGCAACGCCTGCCACTGCAGAAATACCCTCTGCCTGGGGGAACAGAACCGTTGCAATCAAAATTGCCAGTACGGCCTTGCCAATATCGTGAATACCCACCACAATTCCGGGCAGCCAGCCCAAAACCATCACAGAATTTGCCGTACCCAAATTACCGCCGGCGCACTGGCGCAGGTTCACGCCCTTAAATTTGGATATGTAAAGCGCCATATTGCTGCAGCCCAAAAAATAGCCGATAATGGCAGAAAGCAAATAAGCCATATATGTTCCTCCTTTGGTCAACGTCCAAATTTACCAGTATTTTACCAAAAAAATGTTAAAAAAGCAATCCGCACCCCGTAACATTTCCTTAACATCTCCCACACCGCACCCCGTCAGAACCCGTAGGGGCGATTCGTGAATCGCCCGCTATCCCTTCCCCTTTGGGGAAGGTGGCATTTGCGAAGAATGAGCAAATGACGGATGAGGTTAATCTCGTCCTTCAGAAATCAACCTCACCCGTCAGCCCGAACGGGCTGACACCCTCCCCAAAGGGGAGGGGTTTATTGTCCCACCCTCATTAGAATACGTAGGGGACGGGTCTCCCGTCCCGCACACACCGCACCTTGTTATAATCCGTAGGGGCGATTTACGAATCGCCCAAAATCTCCCCTTTGTTAACATTTTGGGGCTGAACTCTTTACAAATTATTCACCTATATGCCATAATATATGGGTATAATAAGAAAAAACAGAACTTTTACCCAGGAGGGCTTATTATGGCTATCAAGGTGCTTCTTATTGAGGATGACCGCAATATTTCCGAGCTTTTGCAGCTTTATTTGGAAAAAGAGGGCTACACGGTAGCAACCGCTTACGACGGCAAACAGGGTCTGGAGAATTTTCACAGCTTTAACCCCGACCTTATCCTTTTGGATGTAATGATGCCGGTAATGAACGGCTGGGATACCTGCCGGGCCATCCGGGCAGAAAGCCAGGTGCCCATTATTATGCTCACCGCCAAAAGCGAGACCGATGATAAGGTTTTGGGTCTGAAAACCGGCGCTGACGACTTTATTACCAAGCCCTTTGAAATGAAGGAAGTCCTTGCCCGGATGGAGGCCATTCTCCGCCGCGCCACCGCCATCCGGACTGTCAGCGCCAAGCAGCTTTCCTTCGATAAGCTGATTATTGATATGGATGCCTTTGAGCTGCTGATCGATGGCAGAAAAGTAGAAGCCCCGCCAAAAGAAATGGAGCTTTTGTTTTACTTGGCTTCCACACCCAACCGGGTTTATACCCGTAATCAACTTCTTGACGAGGTTTGGGGCTTTGATTATTTCGGCGACTCCCGGACGGTAGATGTGCATATCAAGCGCCTGCGGGAAAAATTAGAGGGCGTTTCTGAAAAATGGAGCCTAAAAACCGTTTGGGGCGTTGGCTATAAATTCGAAGTTTTATAAACTTCGAATTTAACTAAGTTTGCCTGACGGCAAGTTAAGCTGCTGTCGCAGTGAAGTTACTGCGTAGTGAAGTTTCGCCTTCGGCGAAGTGTTATCAGGCAAACTTAACTTCACTTGGCCAAGCCAAACTTCACCGGCAAAGCCAACTTCACTTTTGCGAAGCAAAAACTTCACTTTCCTAAAACTACCACAAAAAACTACCGCACTAACATTAAATATTTTTCAGATGGTAATTACGGTTAAATGCGGTAGCATAATGAAGAAAATGAGGTCAAATTATGCTAATGATGTATGTTAATGTTCGCAGTTTGCGTTATAAATTCGAGGTTTTATAAAAATGCGTAGCTATTTCAGCCGAATTTTTGTGCCGGGAATTGCGTTGCTGCTTGCCTCTTTGATTGTGGTAGGCGCATTTTTCCAGGTTTTGGTGCAAGGCTATTTGCGGGAAAGTACCCTTTCGGATCTTAAAACCAACAGCGCCACCATTTCCCGATTGGCAGCCGCCTATTTTGCGGAAAACGAAATGTCCGGCAACGATTTTATCGTTAATATCAGCGTAGCCGCCAGCGTTTCCGGCGCTGACGCGGTCATTTGCGGCAATGATGGCAGGCTGCTTATTTGCTCGGATGCGCCTATGGGCTGCGCCCATCAGGGGCAGCAGGTTTCTCCGGATTTTGTAACAGAAGTGCTGAAATCCGGCTGTGTTGCCAACACCGGCAAGGTTTCCGGGCTATACGACACCCCGCGCTATGTGGTTTCCGTTCCTGTCTATTCCAAGGCAGGGGAGGCGGTGGGTATTGTTATTCTCTCTGCCCCCATTTCTGAAACCTCCAAGGTGCTTTCCCGGCTTATGAACCTCTACATTTATATTTCCGCCGGCACCATTGTCGTTGCCCTCTTTATTATAGGCGTTTTGGCAAGAAAGCAGAGCACCCCGCTGAAGGAAATGGCAAACGCCGCCACCGCCTTTGGACACGGCGACCTGTCTGCCCGGATGCGAATCAATAAATATGACCCCCACGAAGTACAGGAAATGGCCATCGCCTTTAACAATATGGCAGTTTCCTTGGAAAAAAGTGAAAAACAGCGCACAGAATTTGTCGCCAATGTCTCCCATGAGCTAAAAACCCCTATGACGGTCATCGGCGGCTATATTGACGGCATTTTAGACGGCACCATTCCCCCCGAACACCAAAAACATTATATGCAAATCGTTTCCGATGAGACCAAACGGCTGAGCCGCTTGGTGCGCAGTATGCTGGAAATTTCCCGTATGCAGGCCCGGGAAGGCTTCCCCGAATCTGAAAAGACCCGGTTTGACATTGGGGAATGCGCCGGTCAGGTGCTTTTAACCTTTGAGCAGAAAATTATAGAGAAAAAACTGGATGTGGATGTGGTTCTGCCGGAAAATCCCCTGTTTACCATCGCAAATCAGGACGCCATTCTCCAGGTTATCTATAATCTTTTGGACAATGCGGTAAAATTTTGCCCGGAAAAGGGACTTTTGCAACTGACCGTTCGGGATAGTGGCGAAAAAATCCAGGTAAGCATCGCAAACAGCGGTCCTGCCATCCCTGCCGATGAGCTGCCTTTGGTTTTTGACCGCTTCCACAAATTAGATAAAAGCCGCACACGGGGACAGGACGGCTGGGGCTTGGGTCTTTATATCGTCAAGACCCTGGTTTGCAGCCACGGAGAGGATATTTCCGTCAGCAGCCGGGAAGGGGAGACCTGCTTCACCTTCACCCTGCCTTCGGTGCTTTGAGGTGGGTTTATGGATCATCACACTTCACACGAATACCGCACCGGCGGTATTCTACCCAAAAAAGGCTCGGGAGGTCTCCTGGCCGCCGCGTTGCTGATTTTCTTTGCCGTTGCCGGTATGTTTCTGACCGCAGGCTTTATGACCTTGCGCTCTGTCTCCTTTGATACCGAGCAGGAGCTTGCCTCTCTGCAGATACCCGAAAACACCCGTTTCCCCGGGGAGCAGCTGCATATGGAGGGAGAAATCGCTACCTGTAATGCTGTGGGCATTACCTGCCAGAGCATTTCCGCCTTCTGCCAAAAGTATTATGAATTACCCGCCGGCGTTTATGTGCTTTCGGTAGAAAAGGGCTCGCCTGCCGATCGGCAGGGTGTGCTTCCCGGAGATGTGCTGGTGCGTGTCAACGGGCAGCTTTTGCGCCTACCCTCTTCTTTACAGACATTTTTTAACGGAACAGGCAAAAACACCCTCGTAAGACTGGAGTTTTCCCGAAAAGGAAAGCTCTACACCGTATTTGTTTCACCGGGAGCTTGATTATGGACATTGTTTACGAAAAAGAATACGCCCTTACCGATATGCACAGCGATGCTTTCGGCAGAGCAAAGCCCGCCGCCCTTTTATCCTTTGCCCAGGATATTGCCGGCGAACACGCAGCCATTTTATCTGAAAACTGGGAGAGCTTACAAAAAAAGCACCTGTTTTGGGCAGTCAGCCGCCACCGCCTTGCCATTTTTACACCGCCAAAAACAGGGGAGACCCTGCGCCTTCGCACCTGGCCGATGGTTACCACCCGAGTTGCCTATCCCCGCTGTGTAGAGGGCTACAGAGAGGACGGCACACTATTATTTCGGGTTGTGAGCCTTTGGATTTTGATGGACACAGAAACGCGATCCCTTGTTTTGCCCGGGAAAGGCGGCCTTACCATTAACGGCTGTACTTTTGGAACAGAAGGTCCTCTTCCCGTTTCTCTTACACCGGGACACTATGAAAACGCCTCTGTGCGGTCTGTTACCTATTCCGATTTGGACAGAAACCTGCATATGAACAACACCCGCTATTTGGATTGGACAGCCGACCTTCTGCCCCTTGCCTACCATCGAAACCATTATCTGTCTAACTGTATGATTTGCTATCATCAGGAATTGCTGCCGAACCAAGCCCTTTCCCTCTCCTGGGAGCTTTCGCAGGACGGTCTTTTCTCCCTGGATGGATACTTAACAAATTCCACCGCAGAAAAACGAATCTTCTCCGCACAGATACAGTACGCACCCGATATTCTGTAAACCTTTTTTTGTATTTCCAAAGAAACCGAATTTAACAGAAATTTCCCCATTATCCCCTGTAAACTGCGGTTTTACAGGGGATAATCCTTTTGAACCTGTGGACAACCCTGTGGAAAATGTGGATAACTTTTGGATTTACTTTCTGCATTCTTTGCATATTTTTAAGTTTATGTAAACAGGCTTTTATTGCGTAAATTGGATAAAAAAACCGCCCCAGGTATTCCCAGGACAGTTTCACTCACATACTATTTGCTGCAAATTTTCTAAGGGGCTGTACATTTGGAGCCTTTTTGTTTATAATGGGATTATAGCAGGTCTTCTGCCGGATTTCTATTCGCTTTTTTTACGATTTATTACGTCGTAATTTGACTCTTTTTGGTGGTATTATACGATGATATTTGGTTTTTACACTTTAGGCTGCAAGGTCAATCAATACGAAACCCAGGCTATGGAGCAGCTCCTCCGGCAGGAGGGGCATACCGTTGCGCCTTTTTCCCAAAAGTGCGATGTTTATATTATTAACACCTGCTCCGTTACTGCCGTTGCCGATAAGAAAAACAGAGCCATTATCCGTCGTTGTCGGAAAGCCAATCCCGATGCCCTTATCGCTGTCTGCGGCTGCTACCCCCAGCGGGATGAAAAAGCCGTTGCCGCATTGGGCGTAGATGTAATTGGCGGCAGCAGCGACCGGGAGGCGTTCCTGCGGGATATTATGTCCGTTTTTCAGGAGAAAAACGCCATTTATCGGGTGGATAACGCCCTAAAACGGCACCAATTTGAAATCCTGCCTCCCGGCGGTCTGGAGGGGCGGACAAGGGCTATGCTGAAGGTGCAGGACGGCTGTCAGAACTTTTGCACCTATTGTATCATTCCCTATACCCGGGGTCCCATTCGCTCCGCCCCTGTAGAATTGGCTGTAGCGCAGGCAAAGACCCTTCGGGATAAGGGCTACAAAGAAATTGTGATTACCGGCATCGAAATTGCCTCCTGGGGAAAAGACCTGCCGGAAAAACC
>JAZRKY010000210.1:0-3355 GCA_045646585.1 Faecousia sp.
ATCGTAGCTTTCGTCGTAAGCCTTCATAAGGTTGGTGCGGGTCAGGTACTCGTTGGCGGACATAACGCCCTTCAGGCTTTCGCCGGGGATGTTCATAAACATAGGCAGACCTGCGCCGGAGCCTACGAATACGGCCTTAAAGCCCATTTCGAACAGCTCGTCGATGGTAAGTACGCGACCGATAACCATATTGGTCATAACCTTAACGCCCTGGGCCTCCAGCTTTACGATTTCGTTGGCAACGATGGCTTTCGGCAGACGGAATTCGGGAATACCGTAAACCAGAACACCGCCGGCGGTGTGCAGAGCCTCAAACATAGTAACCTCGTACCCTAACTTTGCCAAATCGGATGCGCAGGTCATACCGGCAGGACCGGAGCCCACAACTGCCACCTGGATGCCGTTGGAAGGCACTTTCTCGGGCATTGCGTTGATGTTTTCCCGATACCAGTCAGCAACAAAGCGCTCCAGCCGACCGATGGCAACAGGCTCACCCTTGATGCCACGAACACATTTGGCTTCGCACTGGGTTTCCTGGGGGCAAACGCGGCCGGACAGGGCAGGCAGCGCGTTGGTAGAGGTGATGATTTCGTAGGCGGCCTTAAAATCGCCCTCCTGCACCTTTGCGATAAACTCGGGAATACGGACATTTACAGGGCAGCCCTCTACGCACTTGGGATTTTTGCACTTTAAGCAGCGACCGGCCTCTTCGATGGCCATTTCTGCGGTGTAGCCCAAGGTTACTTCCTTAAAATTGCGGGCGCGGACCTTGGGGTCCTGCTCCGGCATAGGGGTTTTTACAAGTGTCATATTTGCCATTACAGTACCCTCCTTACTTAATCAGCGCCTTGCCCATAGCTTCCATACGGCAGGCGTGCTTTTCGGTTACCTCGGCTTCTCTGCTCCGGTAGACGCTGTTGCGGCTCATAAGCTCCGCAAAATCTACCTGATGGCCGCCAAACTCAGGACCGCCAACGCAGGCAAACTTTACTTCACCGCCAACGGTTACACGGCAGCCGCCGCACATACCTGTGCCGTCAACCATAATGGGGTTGAGGGAAACAGAGGTATGGGTGCCAAAGGGCTTGGTGGTCAGCGCTACAAACTTCATCATAGGCACAGGACCGATGGCCAAAACCTCGTCAAATTCTTCGCCATTTTCCAGCATTTCCTTCAGAGGCTGGGTAACCAGACCGTGACGACCGTAAGAGCCATCGTCGGTCATAAGAATCAGACGGTCGGCAACAGCGGCAAATTCCTCTTCAAGGATCACAATGTCCTTGCTGCGGAAGCCGATAATAACGGTAACTTCTGCGCCGGCTTCCTTAAATGCCTTGGCAGAGGGCAGCGCGATGGCGCAGCCAACGCCACCGCCAACGACACAGACTTTCTTCTTGCCTTCCACAGGAGTGGGCTTGCCCAGAGGACCTACAAAGTCCTGAATGTAATCCCCTTCGTTGAGGTTACCCAAAGCGATGGTGGCAAAGCCGACCTTTTGGAAAATAATGGTAACAGTACCCTTTTCCCGGTCGTAACCGGCGATGGTCAGGGGAACGCGCTCACCCTTATCATCAATGCGGAAGATAATGAACTGACCGGCCTTTGCCTTTTTGGCAATGAAGGGGGCTTCAATGTCCATTAAGGTAACATTGGCGTTCAGCTCAACCTTGCGAGCGATTTTGTACATTTTTGCGATCCTTCTTTCTTATGTTTTAACATCGAAATTATAAGCAAATATAGGGAAAATGTCAATGCGTTTCCTGCATTTTTACGCTGGTTAGGGTTTTCCACAGAAAGTCCTGGTTTTCTGCAAAGAAGCTGCTCAGGCAGTAAGCCTGCACCGTCCAAAAGGCATCCTTATCTTCCAGAACAATGGCGATGTAGGTAAGCGCGCCCTCGGGGGCGTCCTTTTCATAGGTAAAGGTATAAAAACCGTCCTTTTGTGTGAGTGTACAGGAAAGCTGATTTCCGTAAATTACGAACTTTCCGTAGGCTTCCAAATCCATATTCTCGTAACCTGCGGGAAAATCCAAACGCTTTTCGCGGATTCCTAAAAAGCCCGTTCCACCGTAGGTGTAGAGAAAATCATAGTCTGCTGCATAGCTTTCACTGCTTTTGTCTGCAAAATATTCGGGAAGCTCCATAGTAAGACCGTTCTTTTCCATCCGTCGGCTGTTATTCTGGCAGCCGCAGAAAAGACCCATACCCAAAAGCAGCAGCAGGGCTATGGCGAAAAACCGCTTCATTTTATTTCTCCTTGAGCAAATCCCGAATCTCCGTCAGCAGTACCTCTTCGGCAGAGGGCGCGGGAGGCGCGGGGGGCTCAGCGGGCTTTTCTTCTTCCTTCTTTTTGCCCAGCTCTGTCAGCTTATTCAGACCCTTAACAAGCAGAAATACCACAAAGGCAAGAATCAGGAAGTTAATAACCGCAGACAGGAAGTTGCCATAGGTCAGATAATTGCGGACCTCCTGCACAACCTCAACGCCCTCGGCGTTGACCACAGTTTCATAGGTAGGCTCTACCCAAGGCATCCGGGGCAGAGCAATTTTCGCTTCGGAAAAATCCGCGCCGCCTAAGAAAATATTGACGATGGGCATAATCAAATCGTTTGTCAGGCTTTTTGTAATGGTGGAGAATGCACCGCCGATGATTGTACCAACAGCCAGCGCCATAGCATTGCCTTTAATGGCAAATGTCTTAAATTCTTCCCAAAATGTGGATGTTTTCTTATTTTTAGCCATAATTTTCTCTCTCTAATCGTTCTAAATGTTAGAATTATTCAGCGGTTACAAATTCGATAGATTTGTAAACATTGCTGATTGCGAACTTGCTGTAGTCGTCTTCAGGGGTGGTGAAGGAAAACTGCCAGGTAGAATCATTGGCATCTTTTACAAAATAATAGGTAACAATGTTGCCTTCGTCATCAGCGGCAAAGAAGTAAATTGTACCGTTTTCGCCGACAGAGTCTTTAGACTCACACTCTTTGGCGATATTACCTTCTGTAAGACCCAGGTTAAGAGTCATTTTGGAGAATGTAAGTTCGCCGTATTTGGTGTCAAGTGTTGTATAACCTAACAGATTTGCACCCTTGTCGGTTACTTCGCCCGCGATGGAAAGGGTAAAACCGTACTGACTAAAATCTTTCTTCATAGGAATGATGTCGCAGCCTGTGAAAAGCAGGGCAGCAAGCAGGGTGATGGCGATAATGGTCGTAATCTTTTTCATTGTGTTGTCCTCCTTAAATTTGGTTTACATAATATTATTGGGGTAAATTTATTTTACCGTGATGACCTCAAGGCCACCCAGGTATTTACGCAAGCATTCGGGAACGACCACAGAGCCGTCTGCTCTCTG
>JAZRKY010000211.1:0-3668 GCA_045646585.1 Faecousia sp.
GTTTCTGCCCGCAAAAGGGGGAACGGGACGGGAGACCCGTCCCCTACGATATGTATCGGTAAAGATGTAGGGGCTGGATTTCCCAGCCTGCGGGCGATTCGTGAATCGCCCCTACGGGGTATGACGAGGTTTGCGGGAGAATGTGGGGGCTATAAGGGAAGCTGGACGAAGAAGCAGTTGCCGCTTTCGTTGCTGTCTACCCAGATTTTTCCGCCGTGGTCAGAAACAACGGAATAGGCGATGGAAAGCCCCAAGCCAAAGCTGCCGTCTCTATGCCGGGCTTCGTCTGCCCGATAAAAGCGCTCGAATATCCGTTCCCGGTCTTTTTCTGGGATGGGTGTTCCGGGGTTGGAAACGGAGAGGAGGGCGAATTTCCCTTGCCGTGCAAGGGTCAGCTTTACAATACCGGGGGCGGAATACTTGGCGGCGTTATCCAAGAGAATGTCCACAAGCTGCCGCAGATGGCTCTCACTGCCGGTAATGTGTATATTGGGCGCAATTTCCGTTTCTAAAATGAGCTTGCGTTCGTAAAGCACCGGCTCAAAGGGCAGCGCCGCCTGAGAAACCAAATTACTCAGCTCCAAGGGCTGGAACAGCGTTTTTATTTTCCCATTATCTGCCCGGGCAAGCTCCAGCATACCCTCTACCAAGTGCCGCATTTGCTTCGACATTGTAAGAATGTTCCCGGAGTACCGAACGCGGTCAACCGTTTCCAATTCCTCGCATTGCAGCAGCTCTGCGTTGCTCATAATCACCGTCAGCGGCGTTTTCAGCTCGTGGGAAGCGTCAGATATGAACTGCCTTTGCTTCTGCCAGGCGTCCTCCACCGGGGCGACAGCCCATTTGGCAAGAAATACGCAAATCACAAAAAATGCAGCAAAACCCAATAGACCCGTCCATATACTAATCTGAATCAGTCCCCATAAGGTGCTTTGGTGGCTGGAAATATCCACAAAAGCCACCTTCCATTCGGTAGGTCCCACCCGCACCCGGTAGCGGAGATTGTAATTTTCTAATTCACCGCTTTGGCGGTTTTGGGTCTTAACCCCATCTAAAAGAGACTGCACAAGGGCTTCGTTTTCAATGTCAAAGTCCGTTGCGCCCTCCACAAACAGGTTTTCCCAAGGGTTTACGGTTACAGTAAAATAGGGGAGGGCTGTTTTTACAGGCTGTGCGCTGGAGAGCAGGGTTTCAAGGAGATTATCCGCCTGAACGCTTAAATTCCGGGCGGTAAAGGCATAAATGAGGGCGAAAATAATAATGAGCATCCCGGTTACAATACTCATAGTAACCAAAACGAACTTTTTTCGCAGATTCTGAATCATTCTGCCACCTCCAAACGGTAACCAAGCCGTCGGACAGCAGTAATGCGGATATTTGATCCAATGGCAGATAGCTTTTTCCGCAAAAAGCCCACATAAACCTCTACGTGGTTTTCCACCGCCTCGGAATCGTAGCCCCAAACCCGGGCCAAAATGACCTCTTTGGAGAGAATTTTCTCGCCCGCCTGCAAAAGAAAACGCATCACATCAAATTCCCGGGCGGATAGGCGCAAAGAGCTTTCTCCGCAAATTAAGGTGCAGGAGGCTAAATCCAGAGTGGTGTTTCCAAAGCGCAGCTCGTCTACCTGCCCACCCTGGCGGCGGAGCAGGGCGTTGATGCAGGCTAATAGCTCCCGGGAATCAAAGGGCTTTGTCAAATAGTAGTCCGCGCCGGCGTTGAGACCTTGAATGCGATCTTCCAAGGTAGATTTTGCGGTGAGCATTAAAATAGGCGTAAAGCATCGGCTTGCACGCACCTGGCGAGCAACCTCATAGCCGTTCAGCCCCGGCATCATCACATCTAAAATCAGCAAATCGTAAATACCCAACTCAGCAAAGGCTTTGCCGGTTTCACCGTCATATGCCAGCTCCACCTGGAAGCCTTTTTTCTCCAAAAGCTCCCGAAGAGTGTCCGCAAGAAGCTTTTCGTCCTCTACAATCAGTATTTTCAAAATATCACCCCGTTTCTTTCATTATAATATATTAAGAGGCTGAATGGAAGCTGAAAATATTGCCTTTGCATTTTGTTTATGGTATATTCATAGATATTTCAGTATGGATTCAGCTACCGCTGATAGAATACAGCTACAAAGAAAGCAAAGGAGTTTTTGCTATGGATAACGAATACCAAAAGGAAAACTTAGACCCTACGCCTGAAAGCGCAGAGGAAACCCCTATCCCCGAAATTGTAAAGAGCGATAGCCCTGTGGCGGAGGATGGCACTTACCGCTATATACCCGAGCCCACGCCTGTGCCCCAATATACACCTACTGCGCCGGAGAAACCCAAGAAGAAAAAGAAAGGGCACGCCCTTAAAATCGTTGCGCTGGCGGTCTGCTGCGCCCTTCTTGGCGGCTTGTGCGGCGTAGGCGGCACAATGCTGACCCTGCAAATGCTTGCAGGAGTGGAAAAAACGCCGGTAGAGTATATTTCCGGGATGCTCCAAGGTCAGCGGGAGGACTCCATTATTAAAATTGAGGATATTGATACAAGCAAACTCCTCACCGCTGCTGAGGTTTACGCCGCCAATGTCAATTCCACCGTGGCAATCACCGCATCTGCCACCGGCAGTGGTTACTGGGGCAATCAGACAACCTCCAGCTCTGCCGGCTCGGGCTTTATCCTGAGCAGTGATGGCTATGTGCTGACCAACTACCATGTGGTAGAGGGTATGAGCAAAATCACCGTAACCCTTTACGATAAGCGAGAGCTTTCTGCCACCTTAATTGGCTATGACGAGGGCAACGATATTGCGGTGCTGAAGGTCAAGGGCGAGAACCTGACCCCGGTGGTTATGGGCGATTCCGATAACCTCAATGTGGGCGATGGGGTGGTCGCTATTGGCAACCCCTTGGGTGAGCTGAGTTTTACTCTCACCGCCGGTCTTATCAGCGCAAAGGACAGAGTGGTTACGATGCAAAGCGGCAGTACAATGACCCTCCTGCAAACCGATTGCCCCATTAACTCCGGCAATTCCGGCGGCGCGCTGTTTAATATGTACGGCGAGGTCATCGGCATTACCAACGCCAAGTATTCCAGCAGCGGTCTGGGAGAGGCATCCATTGATAATATCGGTTTTGCTATCCCTATGAATCGGGTCAAGGAGATTGTGTTCTCCATTATCGAAAAGGGCGCAGTGGTAAAGCCCTTTGTGGGTATTTCCGTGCAGAATGTAACTGCGCAGATGCAAATTTGGGGTCTGCCTAAGGGTGCGCTGATTACCGCCGTTACCGCCGGTTCGCCTGCGGAGCAGTACGGTCTGCGGGTGGATGATATTATCACTCATATGAACGGAACGGCGGTGGAGAGCAGTACGCTTGTATCTATGGTCGGCGGATGCAAGCCCGGCGACAGCGTGGAATTTACCGTCTACCGCGGTGGTGCGACCATACAGATAAAACTCATTATCGGCGAGCAAATCCAACCGGCAACCTAATAAACATCGTAGGGACACCCCTCTCGGGGTGTCCGTTTTTTAGTGTTCTGTGTTTTTTGGCGGACACCCGGGGACGGGTGTCCCTACGAGGGTGCGACGGAGAATGTAGGGGAGGCTATTAGCCTCCCGCGGGCGGCAGGTTGCCGCCCCTTGCCTCTCTCAAAGGGAGAGGTGCCCCGGTTTCAAAACCG
>JAZRKY010000212.1:0-7601 GCA_045646585.1 Faecousia sp.
CTGTCTGTAGCCGTCCAATCCTTGCCCTTTGATTACTTTTTCGCAGTACAGCGCAGTGTAGGAGAATTTTCGAAATTCCTCTCTTGTATCCACATTGGAGATATGCACCTCAACAGCGGGGATAGACACCGCTTTGAGAGCATCTAAAATAGCAACAGAGGTGTGGGTATAGGCGGCTGGGTTGATAACAATGCCGTCATAAATCCCATAGGCCTGCTGTATTTTATCTACAATTGCGCCCTCGTGGTTGGATTGAAATTGGGAAACGGAAACATTCAGCTTTCGACCTGTTTCATCCAGTAATGCCAGTAAATCCTGGAAGGTTTCTTTGCCGTAAACGCCGGGCTCGCGGATGCCGAGCATATTGATATTCGGTCCGTTAATCACAAGGATTTTCATTATATAAACCTCCAAGTATTTTCTCTGCGACCGCTTCTGCGGACAAATCATTCTCAACCGTCAGGTCGGCAAAATTGCGGTATAAGGGTGCTCGCCGGATATACATTTCTTCTAAGTTATTATTTTGAGAAAGCGGTCTGCCGTCTGTGGGAAGGGAAGAAATGTCTCTTTTTAACAAAATAATCCGTCCGTTTTGGTGCAATAAAGGATAGTTTTCCTCTCGGGTAACGCATCCACCGCCGGTGGCAATTACAAGACCCGACTTTTTACAAATTTCGGTGAGAACTTGTGTTTCTATCTCCCGGAAGAGAGCTTCTCCGCCCTTTGCGAAGATCTCCGGGATGGAAATTCCTGCCTTTGCGACAATAGCGGCATCTGCATCCACAAAGGTGCGCCCCATTCTTTCAGATAGCAGTTTGCCAATGGTGGATTTGCCGCAGCCGGGCATACCGATGAGGACGATATTCTCCATCTGCGCTTTAAGGAGTTCGTAGATTTCTGCAATTTTGTTATCAGAGATTTTGTTTCCCGTAAACCATTCGGCACTCTCTTTTGCCTGAGCTACCAGCATCCACAGACCGTTTTCGGCAATAATGCCCCTTTTTTCCCCATCCAAAAGCAGCTTCGTCCGGGCAGGATTGTAGATTAAATCGATTACGCCCTCTAATTTGGGAAACAAGGAGAGGTCAATAGGTGAAACGCCGTTTTCCGGGTACATACCAACAGGTGTGGTATTAATAATAGCCGAGGCGTCCTTGTGCAAATAAAGATTTTGATAGTTATTTTCCCCGCTGCGGGAGATAATTACGGTTTTCGCCTTTTGCTCCTGCAAAACGGCATCTACAGTTGCCGACGCGCCGCCACTGCCGAGGATGAGTACTCTCTTTCCGGCAACAGACAGTCTGCTTTTTGCAAGCAAGGAAGAAAAACCAAAATAATCCGTATTATGTCCCATTAGACTACCGTCTTTTGTCTTCACGATGGTATTTACAGAGCCGAGCCGCTTCGCCTGCGGGGATAATGTATCACAATAGGGGATAACAGCTTTCTTATATGGTATTGTAACATTGATACCGTCAAAGGTTCTTTCAATAAAGAAGGAAGCCAAATCCTCAGGCTCTACTTGGAAAAGACTATACGGATAATCACCAAGATTGCTATGGATTTGCGGGGAATAGCTGTGGGTTAGATGTCTGCCAAGTAAACCACAGTTCATTATATCACCTCTGTGTAGCTGCCAAGATACTTAAATTCTTCACATAAACCGTCAAGCTCGCAAATCAGCTGCACAAATTCTTGAGAATAAACAGATGTTTCCAAGTCAAAATAGAACATAAACTCAAAATCACGGTCAGGAATCGGGCGAGATTCCAGCTTAATGACATTGATTCCCAAAACATACATCCGCGCCAAAACCTTGTAAAGCGCGCCGGGCTTATGGGGAAGGACCATCATAATGCTTGTTTTATCCGCGCCGGGGTAGATTTCGAGGTTCTTGCTGATACAGATAAAGCGGGTATAGTTGTTTCCTTTGTCCTGCACGCAAGAAGCTATGCAGCTAAGACCATAGAGCTCTTCGCAGCTTCTGCTGGAGAGCGCCGCAACATCGCATCTTCCGGAGGAAGCAACCATTTGGGCGGCAACGGCGGTGTTTTCAACGGGGATAATCTTCGCATTGGGGAGTCCTTTAAGAAAACCGGAGCACTGATTGATTGCTTGCTCGTGGGAGTAAATTTCACGAATATTCTCCATTTTCGTGCCGGGATTAGCCAGTAGATTATGGTCGATTTTCAGCCGGAAAGAACGAACAATGGAGAAATTGTGGTGGATCATCAGGTCATAGACCTTTTTCACAGAGCCGGCAGTGGAGTTTTCAATAGGAAGAATGCCGTATTGACACATACCCGGCTCAATGGCATTAAAAACACCCTCAAAGTTCTTAAAATACATAATAAAGGGCGCTTTGAACATCTTTTCGCAGGCAATCTGGGAGTATGCGCCCTCAACACCCTGACAGGCGACCATAGGCGCTTGGGGAAATAGCTTCGGGGTGTTGTCAATGGATGCAGAAATATCGTGATTTAGCTGCGTCATATGGGTAGTGGTACGGCTTTGATAGCTTCGGCTCAGCTCAAACAGCATCGCGTACAGCACGCGGGTATATTGCGCCATATCTTCGCCTGCTTTTCCTGCCACATCCTGCAGCTTTGCCCGTTCTCTGCCTGGGTCGAAGATAGGGAGATTGTTTTCTTTTTTGTATGCGCCGATTTTCTGGGAAATGTCCATACGCTGGGCAAAAAGCTTAACAAGCTGGTCGTCAATCCCATCAATTTGCAGACGCAGATCTTGAATATCCATAGTGATACCTCCTAAATACTTGCTAAATATGCGTCGTATATGGCAATGGCGGCTGCCGCTTCAATGACAGGTACGGCGCGTGGGACGATACAGGGGTCGTGTCGTCCGTGAATGTTTAATTCGCAGATTTCCATTTTAGAAAGAGAAATACTCTGCTGTGTTTTGAAAATAGAGGCGGTAGGTTTTATTGCGGCTGTAAAGATCAGTGGCATACCGTTCGTAATTCCGCCCAAGATACCACCGGCGTGATTGGTTTTGGTAACAACCTTGCCATCTACAATATCAAAGGCATCGTTGTTTTGGCTACCCCGAAGGTAACTGCTTGTAAAACCCAAACCGAAGTCAACGCCTTTAACAGCGGGGATACCGTAAACAATGGATGCGATACGGCTTTCCATACCGCCAAACATAGGGTCGCCCCATCCTGCCGGAAGCCCGGTAACGATACATTCAATAATACCGCCCACACTATCGCAATCTATCTTTGCTTCAGCGATTGCCTGCTGCATAGCAACACCGGCCTCCTGATTGATTACAGGAAAATCGTCATCTAAGGTAATAGGCGTTTGGCTCGTATAATCCGGGGAAACAGGGTCGTCTGCAATCCCGGCAAGCACAGAAATATGCGCCCGGATATGGATGCCCATATCCTCAAGCCACTGTTTGCACATTCCGCCGGCTATGCAAAGAGGAGCCGTAAGTCTGCCGGAAAAATGACCGCCGCCGGCAACATCCTGAAAGCCCTTGTACTTAACCTGCGCGGTGTAGTCTGCATGACCTGGTCTTGGACAATCCATTAGGTTAGCATAATCGGCAGATTTTGTATTGGTATTTTTGATAATTGCGGCAATCGGCGCGCCGCAGGTGCAGCCATTTACGATACCGGCAAGAAACTCAGGACAGTCTGCCTCTTTTCTTGTTGTGGCATAGGCCTTTCCACCGGGTGTGCGACGGGAGAGAAATGATTGGAGCTTCTCTTCATCAACAGGCAAGCCTGCGGGAATACCGTCTAAGGTCATACCAATGGCTGCGCCGTGAGATTGCCCGAATATAGATAGTTTAAGGTTTTCACCGTAGGTGCTGCTCATAATTACCTCCTAAAGCTCTGTAAACCTCCCAAAAGGCTGGGTAAGACTTTGAAACGCATTGGGCGCCAAGAATGGTAACAGGACCGTCTGCTATTGTGGCTGCGATGGCACTTGACATTGCGATTCGATGATCGTTTTCGCTGTTAACGGTGCATCCGCAGAATTTCCCGGGAAATACAGTCAGCGTATTTTCGTCTGCTTCTGCTTTTATGCCAAATGCTTTGAGCATCGCGATGGTAGATGCTACGCGGTCAGATTCTTTCAGACGAAGTCGGTTAATATCGTAGAAAGTCCCTCCATTTTTAGCCGCGCACACAACGCTGAGAATAGGAACAAGGTCGGGAATATCCGATGCAGAGATGTTTATGGGTTCGCCCGCAGAAAGGATATCCTTGCAAACACGGTCGCCCTGAGGAGAATCATCCTTTAGACCTACAACATCAATATTATTTCCCAAAGCATTGGCGGCAAGGAAAAATGCGCCGTTGCTCCAATCGCCTTCAACTGTAAGTCTCCCGGGACTATTTAGCGGGCGAGAAGGAAATATGAGGTTTTCTGTCATATTGGCGTTAAACGCGCAAAGGGCGTTTTTTGTCATTTCAATATAGGGCTTGGACTCTATTTTGCCTGTGATATTGAGGGTAGAGGGCGACTCCAAAAGAATAAGGGCAAACAATAGCCCGGAAATAAACTGGCTGGATACATTTCCGGCTATGCTGTAAGAACCCGGCAGCAACTTTCCTGTACATAACAAGGTATTTTCGCCGGGTTTTGTGATACGGCAGCCCATTCGCTCCATTTCTTCTTTTAGAGGGGAAAGGGGGCGATTGGGAAGGCGACCTGCCATTAGAAGGGTAGCCTCTACACCTAATGCGCCTGCAACAGGTAGTAAAAAGCGGAGCGTTGAGCCGCTTTCCCGACAATTCAAAGTTGCTTTCTTGGGAATTTCACGAACGGGGGTAATATGATAACCCCATTCATATCTGTTGATTTGGGCGCCAAGCGCATTTAGACAATCTGCTGTTGCAGAAATATCTTCGTTGGTTTCAGGACACATAAGTTCGGTTTCTTTATCTGCAAATGCTGCGCATATCAAGAGCCGATGGGCCTGGGATTTAGAGGGTATCATTTGTACCGTACCGGCAAGCCTTGCCGGGTGAATGGTAATGTCCATATTAAAGACCTGCTTCAAAAAAGGATTTTAGTTCACAGATGGGTATTTTGTGCAAGATGCATTGACCAATTTTTACAGGAAGAACAAGGTTTATGCTTCCCCCAAAGCGCTTCTTGTCGGAATGGGCGCTTTCGCTTAACTGGGTTGCCAATAGGGAAGTGGTAGATGGAAGTGTAAAATGATTGAGAACATTGACAATGTCCTCATAAATATTTTGCTTACAAAGTCCTTGTGTAACCGTCGCCTTTGTGATAACTGCCATACCGATTGCCACGGCATTTCCGTGGGAAACAGAATAATTACTGCATTTTTCGATGCTGTGGGCTACCGTATGCCCAAAATTGAGCATTTGCCGCGCGCCTGTATCAAATTCGTCCTCCATAACCACATCTCGTTTTAGCTCGATACAGCGGGAAATAACATATTCTCTGTCAAAGCCCAGTCCTTTTGCCTGCAAATGAGAGAATAATGCACTATCATATAATACGCCGTATTTAATAACCTCCGCGCAGCCGTCAATAAAGAAATCAACAGGCAGAGTTTTTAGGGCGGAAATGTCGCAAAGCACCATTACAGGCTGATGAAATGCGCCAACATGGTTTTTTCCTGCCGGTAAATCTATGGCGGTTTTGCCGCCGACAGAGGAGTCAACCATAGCAAGTAGGGAAGTGGGAACCTGGATGTAGGGGATGCCGCGCAGATAGGTTGCGGCTGCAAAGCCGGTTATATCCCCAACCACGCCTCCACCGAGGGCAATCAGCAAATCGCCGCGGGTAATGCTGTTTTCTGCCAGAAAATTGAGAATATGCATATATTGGACGCTGTTTTTGCTCTCTTCACCGGCAGGAAGAATATAATGGATTTCACTATATCCTGCGCCTTTAAGGGATGCGCAGACGGTTTCGCCGTAGAGAGGCCATACATTACTGTCGCTGACTATGGCAACACGGCAGCTTTGTTTGATTTTTGAAATATGGGCGCCAATACTGCATATTAAATCTTCTCCAACGAAAATAGGATAGCTTTTGGATGCGTTTACTGTAATGGTTTTCATCCGTCAACCTCCTCCTTGCGCCTGCGACCCTCGTCCAGCAGAGAGATTAGTTCGTTTTCGTCATTTTTGGCAATCGCATCGCGATATTTACTAAGATTTTCAATATAGGCTTCTAACTCATAAAGAACATTCTCCCGGTTAGAGAGGAAAAGCTCTGCCCACATATTTGGATTGAGCCAGGCAACACGGGTCAAATCCTTATAGCTGCCTGCTGAAAATCCCTTGTGATTTTGGGCAGTAGGAGATTTGATATAGGCGTTGCTGACAATATGGGGCATTTGTGAGGTAAAAGCTATCATTTTGTCGTGTTCCTTTGCCGTTGTAACAGAAAAAGAGCCAAAATTACAAGGCGATAGCGCGTCTTTTACCCGAGATAATAGCTCAGGGTCATCGTATACGGAAGGAACAAGCACCATAGGCGCGCCCTGAAATAAATTGGAGCGACTGTACTTAAACCCGGAGAAATGAGAGCCTGCCATAGGATGTCCGCCAACGAAGGTGAAGCCGTATTTTTGAGCGATAGGGAAGCAGCGATTACAAATCTCCTCCTTGATGCCGCAGCAGTCTATGACAAGAGCTTCTTTGCGGATAAATTCGCCGTTCTTCTCAAGCCACTTGGCAGAACCGCCTGCGTAAATGGCAAGAAGTATTAAATCGCAGGAGGAGATATTCTCTTTGCGCAGGGGCGCGTTTACCACACCGGCAAGGATGGCAAAATCTAAAATGGACACATCCTTCTCCGCTGCAAAAACGGTATGACCTGCCTTTGCGTAGGCGCGGGCGAGCGAGCCGCCAATCAGACCAAGTCCAAGGATACCTACCTTCATAAAATGACCTCACGAATGCGACGGACGCGCTGATTCAGCTCATCGAATTGCTTTGGGGTAAGGGATTGGGCGCCATCGCAGAATGCGCAGGCGGGGTTGTTGTGAACCTCAACCATAATACCGTCAGCGCCGGCGGCAGTTGCGGCGGCAGCCATAGACGGCACAAGGGCAGAACGGCCGGTTGCGTGGCTGGGGTCTACAATAACAGGCAGGTGGGTCAGTTCGTGAAGCACCGGCACTGCGGACAAATCCAGGGTATTGCGTGTGCAGGTTTCATAGGTGCGGATGCCGCGCTCGCAAAGGATAATGTTCTCATTTCCTTCGCTCATAATATATTCTGCGCTCATTAGCAGCTCCTGCAAGTTGTTGGCAAGACCCCGCTTGAGTAAAATGGGCTTTTTCGTTTTGCCCAATTCCTGAAGAAGGTCAAAATTCTGCATATTTCTTGCGCCAACCTGAATAATGTCCACATCCGCAAATAAATCCAAATTGCGGATATTCATAATCTCGGTAATAATGGGGAGCCCGGTGGCCTTTTTTGCTTCCAGCAATAAACGGATGCCCTCGTCCTTAAGACCCTGGAAGGCGTAGGGAGAAGTTCTGGGCTTAAACGCGCCGCCGCGCAAAATATCCGCCCCGGACGCTTTAACGGCAGTAGCAACCTCGGTAATTTGCTCCATAGATTCTACAGAGCAGGGTCC
>JAZRKY010000213.1:0-2602 GCA_045646585.1 Faecousia sp.
GTTTTCATAAGCGGATTTCCGCAGCGCCCGGTCGGGAGAGCCCTGATAGGAAATAAAGGTGCTTTGGGAGAGGGGTTTTGCGTTGCCCTCACCGTCAATAGCATCCTCAAAGGTCAGGTCTGCATCGGCAAACATACCGTAAATATTATCGGGAGAGCCTGCCATATCGCCGGCAAGCGCCAAGAGCCGTTCCTCTTGGGCAGAAAGGCTATGCGCCTTATGACGGCGCTTGTCGGTAAGATACCGGCGGTAGCGCTCCAGGGCGGGATAGTCCTTATAGAACTGCTCTAAGGTTTCGTCCTCGATTGCCATAATTTCGGGGGTTTCAAAGCTGCAGGCGGTGCCAAGGGCAACCATTTGAGACATAAATTTGCCGCTCATTGCCTGATAGAAGGCGTTGCGGGTGTCCTCATCGGCCTTGCGCATACAGTAGTTGGCAAGCAGGCTCAGCTTTTCGTCTACCTTTTCCATAAGGGTCAGGTAGGCGCACAGGGTCTCGCCGTTTTCTGCCAAGCGACCTGCATAAGCGACAAGGGCTTCCTTATCGGCTTCAACCGTTGCAAGCTCCGCTTCCCAGGCATCATCAGAGACATACATATCCTCCGTTGCCCAGGTATCTTCCTTCTTTACCTCGCTGCGCTGAGGGAGTTTCTTGATTTCTTCCATTGTTTTACCTCCAAGCTGGAATTTTTATCTATTATACCACTGCCCTGCTTAAAATGCAATCTTGCTTTTAGGGCAGTTTTATGATAGATTGGATTGCGGTGATAAAATGAAAAAACAACTTTTAGGCAACCTGTATTTAACCGTTGCGGTGCTGATTTGGGGCAGCACCTTCATCGCCCAAAGTGTAGGAATGGACAGCGTTGGTCCTTTTACCTTTTTGGCTGTTCGGTGTCTGCTGGCGGTGGCTTTTCTTCTGCCGGTAATAGCCCTGTTTGAAAGAAAAGACTTAAAAAGCTATTTTATCAAGTGGAAAAATAAAAGGCTTTGGATTGCCGGCTTTTTCTGCGGACTTTCCCTGTTTGTGGCATCTGCCCCGCAGCAAATGAGCCTTGTGGACACCGATGCAGGAAAAGCGGGCTTTCTTACATCGCTGTATGTAATTCTTGTGCCGGTGATTGGCTTATTCTTTGGTAAAAAGCCCACAACAAATATTATAACGAGTATCTTTTTAGCTGTGGCAGGCTTATACCTGCTAAGCTGCGCAGGTGTCAGCGCCATCCGTTTAAGCGATTTTCTCCTTCTCCTGTCTGCCCTTTCCTTTGCGGTGCAGATTATCTGTGTGGAAAGGCTTGGCAGCGGTTTGGACAGCCTGCGGCTTAACTGCATTCAGTGCCTTGCGGCAGGCTGCTTTGCTTCCCTTTTTATGTTCTCTATGGAAGCGCCGAAAATGGATGCCATTTTTTCCTGCTGGCTGCCCCTCATCTATGCAGGTATTCTCTCGAATGGTATTGCCTATTCCTTGCAGGTGATGGGACAGCAGAAAATTGAATCCAACACCGCTTCTATTATTATGAGCTGTGAAGGTGTGGTGGCGGCAATCTGCGGGTGGCTGATATTAAAGGAACAAATGACACCTTGGGAGCTTTTGGGCTGCGGACTTGTATTTACTGCGGTAATTTTATCCCAAATAACTTTTAGGAAAAAGTAAACGAATCCCCCGACGAATTTCGTCGGGGGTTTATAATTGAGAAAAAGGCTCCCTTGTGTAAAGGGGGCTGGCGCGAAGCGGTGGGGGATTGACAATCCCTCCGTCTTCGCCTTACGGCGAATCCACCTCCCTTTGCACAAGGGAGGCTTTGGTGCAAAAATTACTTCTTGTCCTTTTGAATGATGCGCTTCATCGCTTCGATGCCTACCTTGATTGCGCCGGTGGTGTCCTCGGTCATAGGCATAAACAGCCCTGCCTTTTCCCGCTCCTGATTCCACACAGCGTGGAAACAGCTGCCGCAACGGACATTTAACGCGGCGGCGACCACAAAGAGGGCTGCGGATTCCATTTCGCTGGCCTTTACACCCAGGCGCTTCCACGCCTCCCATTTTTGCAGCAATTCATAAGAAACCGGGGATTTTTCGGGAGAGTGCTGACCATAGAAGGAGTCCTTGCACTGGACAACGCCGGTATGGGTCTTGTAACCCAAGTCCTCGCTGGCGGTTTTCGGCGCCAGGGTTACATCAAAGTCCGGCACTGCGGGAAATTCCGCAGGCGCGTACTCAAAAGAGGTATGCTCAAAGCGGATAGCGCCGGTAGCAACCACCACATCCCCGGGCATTACATCCATATGGATGCCGCCGCAGGTGCCGATACGGATAAAGGTATCTGCGCCGATAGCCGCAAGCTCCTCCATAGCGATAGATGCAGAGGGGCCGCCGATACCTGTGGAGCAGACCGAAACCTTCTGTCCCAAAAGAGTACCTGTATAAATGTTGTATTCTCTGTTCATTCCAACGTGAACGGGGTTGTCAAAATACTTTGCAATCTCCTCGCATCGACCGGGATCACCGGGAAGAAATACATAGCGGCCAACGTCACCCACGTTGCATCGAATGTGAAATTGTGTTCCTATATCCTGCATAAAGTCGGATCGTAGCCATGTCG
>JAZRKY010000214.1:0-9246 GCA_045646585.1 Faecousia sp.
ATAGCGGTTGAGAATAGTAAGTAATTCTGGGAATTCCTGGGTAGATTCTATACCAAGCCTGGTTTTTACGGAAATTGGCAGGGGAGAATGGGTGAATATGTGTTCCAGAAATTTGTCCAGTGCGTCCAAATCCCGCAGCATTCCCGAACCCTTACCCTTGGCAACCACCGTTCCTGAAGGACAGCCGAGATTGAGGTTTACCTCACTATAACCCAATGTGGAGGCTTCTCCTGCAAACCAAACAAAATCCTCTGCATTTTTGGTGAGGATTTGGGGGATGACTGTAACCGGCAGGGCAGAGGCAGGGGGCAATTCCCTGGCTTCCTTAGGGGTCAGCGACCTATGAACGGTGGGAGAAAAGAAGGGGGTATAATACCTGTCCACCCCGGGAAAATATTTACAATGCAGACGGCGATAGACGCTGTCTGTCAGACCCTCAAGGGGCGCAAAATATATCTTCATATGTATTCCTTAAATTGCCGGGTGTAGCGCTACACCCGGCAATCATTTTTAGATTTCCATAATGACCGGCAGAATCATAGGATTGCGCTTTGTTGTTTTGTAAAGATAGCCGCTGAGGTCGTTCTTGATGGCGGATTTCACAGTAGCAAAGTCCCGGATACGCCGTCTGTTGCAGCGTTCAATGGCTTCCAGCGCCACCTCGCGCAGTTCTTCCATCAACTCTTCAGATTCCTTGACATAAATAAAGCCACGAGTAATAATGTCGGGACCTGAGATAATACCACCATCCTGGCTGCTGAGGTTCACGCAGACCACAATCATACCGTCCTGGGCAAGATGCTTTCTGTCCCGCAGGACAACACTTCCCACATCGCCAACGCCTGTGCCATCTACAAGCACCATTCCTGCATTTACAGAGCCGTTTACCTTACATGAACGGCCTGTCAGCTCAATGACATCGCCTAAATCCGCAACGGTTACATTCTTCTCCTTTAGTCCCATCTGCACAGCAAGCCGTCCGTGAAGCTGAAGATGCCTCTGCTCGCCGTGGACAGGGATAAAGAATTTGGGCTTTACGAGGGCGTGGATGATTTTTAGCTCCTCCTGGCAGGCGTGGCCGGAAACGTGCAGACCCTCACTCTTTTCGTAAACCACATCTGCCCCTTTGCGGTATAGCTCGTTAATAATCCGGGAAACCGCCTTTTCGTTGCCGGGAATAGCGGAGGCAGAGATAATAATGCGGTCGCCGCTCATAATATCTACCTGTTTATGGGTGGAAAAAGCCATTCGGTAAAGGGCGGACATATTTTCACCCTGAGAGCCGGAGGAAACGATGACCACCTTGTTTTTCGGCAGGCTCTTGATGGCGGCCAAGTCCACAATGGTACCGGCAGGGACTTTGATATAGCCAAGCTCTTGGGCAACCTTTAGCATATTTTCCATACTCCGTCCGGTAACGGCGACTTTTCTGCCGTATCGGGCAGCTGTTTCCAACACCGCCTGAATACGGTGCATATTGGAAGCAAAGGTGGTAACTACAATCCGCTGATCGCAGTTTTTGAACTGGCGGTCAAGACCCTCGGCGACAATATTCTCGCTGGGGGTGTAGCCTTGACGCTCCACATTGGTGGAATCTGCCAAAAGTGCAAGTACGCCGTTGTTGCCAAGCTCACCCAAACGAGCAAGGTCAATCATACCGTCCTTGGCAGTGGGGTCAATCTTAAAGTCGCCGGTCATAATCACTGTGCCAACCGGGGTGTGGATGGCAAAGCAGACCGCATCGGCGATGGAGTGGTTTACGTGGATAAACTCGACGGTAAAACAACCAGCTTTCACTACATCGCCGGGTTTGTGGGTGATGAGCTTCACTTTGTCGGCGATTCGATGCTCCTCCAGCTTTAGCTTGATGAGACCGCAGGTCATAGCTGTGCCGTGAATGGGGCAATTTATTTGTTGCATACAGTAGGGGATAGAGCCAATGTGGTCTGCGTGTCCGTGGGTAATGAACATACCACGCAGTTTCTTTTCGTTTTGTACAAGATAGGAAAAATCGGGGATAACAAGGTCAACGCCGTACATCTCTTCGTCGGGGAAGCCCACGCCGCAGTCAATGACAATCATATCCTTGCCATATTCCAAAACGGTAATATTCTTACCAATCTCGTCTAATCCGCCTAAGGGAATAATTTTCAGTTTTTCTGCCAAAATCAATACTCCTTTCCAATATGTAAAAATGGCACTAAAAGCAGGCAGCCGATGGTAAAAAGTGAGACCCTGAATCGCCTTTCTTCACCTTATCGCCTGCATATCTGTTAAGTTTTGCGGTAACGGAACTAACGGTCCGATACCTTACAGTATATAGTATAACACATTTTTATGCCCTTGTACACAATAATTTTTCATCAATCTTCGACATTTGTAATATTTCCTTTAGAAAAGTGCGAAAACAGGTTGCAGGATGGGTGAAAAGTTGTTATAATAATCTAATAAAACCAAAAGTTTGATTTTAAGGAGGCGGTTTGCTTGAATCGTAAACTCAAACGTCTGCTTTGGCAGAATGTAGGCTTCTTTTATTTTGTTCTTCTGGCATTTACTGTTGCAGCAGTAGTTACACAGAACTATATCCTTGCAGCCTGCGAGGCAGGTGTTACGGCAATCCTTTTTATCGGCTATTTGATTTATAACAGCCGTAGAAAAAAGGATCTGCAAGCATATTTGCAAAAAGTCGCCGATGAAATGCACACAATGGAAGGGTCTAATCTGCCGCTGCCCCTTGCGGTTGTACGGTTGGAGGACCAGGGAATTGTGTATATGAATCAGCAGTTCCGTTCCATCAGCGGTTTTCACGACACCTTCCGTCAGCGGCAGCTTTTGGAACTGCTGCCCGGTTTTTCCGTGGACTGGGTCAGCGCGGGTAAGACGGAGTACCCTTATGATGTAACCATCGGCTCCCGTCGTTACAGAATTTACGGCACAACAGTGATTGCTAACGACTCCAGAAATACCCGCTTGGCATTTTTGTATTTTTCTGACCTGACAGAGCTTTATCAGGTTCGGGATGAGTATATCCGCACACGTCCTGTGGTATCCATCATTTTGGTGGATAACTACGAGGAGCTGACCAAGAATCTGACCGAGAGCGCTATGAGCTTACTCAATGCGGATATTCACAACGCCATTACCAAGTGGGCGGAGGATTATCACGGTCTGCTTCGCAGATTAGAGAAAAACCGCTATCTGTTTGTCTTTGAAAAGCGGTATCTGCAAAGCGCCATTGATGGTAAGTTCTCTTTGTTGGAGGATGTTCACGAAATCACATCTCCCGCAGGACTTCCAGCCTCCATCTCCTTTGGCATTGGTGTAGATGGCGCTAACTTTGAGGAGGGCTTTGAATTTGCGGCTCTCTCTATCGAAATGGCCCTCAGCCGCGGTGGCGACCAAGCGGTCATCAAAAACCGGTTGAACTTCGATTTCTATGGCGGACGCAGCAAGGAAAATGAGCAGCGGAGCAAGGTTCGCTCCCGCATTACCGCCAACTCTATGATGGAGCTGATTGGTCAGAGCAACCGCGTTTTTGTGATGGGTCATAAAAATGCGGACTTGGATGCTGTTGGCGCGGCGATGGGTGTCTGCTGTATGTGCCGTAAGAAAGGCAGAAACGCCCACATTGTACTGGATCTTGAAAACAATGCTGCTGCAAAGCTCATTGAGGAAATTCGGGCTGTGCCGGAATATAAGGACATTTTTATTTCCGGTGAGGATGCCCTCCTTCTCAGCGATAACCGCAGCACCTTGGTGGTGGTTGATACCAACCGTCCCGACCAGGTGGAGTTTCCGCCCCTTTTGGAGGCTGCGCCCAGAGTGTGTGTCATTGACCATCACCGCCGCGCCGCTGACTATATCAAAGAAGTTGTTGTTAATCACCACGAGCCCTATGCCTCCTCGGCAAGTGAGCTGGTAACAGAGCTTTTAGAGTATGCGGTGGAAAAGAAGGATGTACTTCCCATCGAGGCAAAGAGCCTGATGGCAGGTATTTTCTTAGATACCAAGAGCTTCAATGTCCGTACAGGTGAGCGTACCTTTGAAGCGGCAGCCTATTTGCGCCAGTTGGGTGCGGATACCACCGAGGTTAAGCAGCTTTTGCAGAATAATTTTCAGGATACGATGGCAAAGTACCAGATTATCAAATCTGCGCGGCTGTACCGTAACGAGATTGCTATCGCAGCCCTTAATGTGGGAACTACCCGGGCATTAGCTGCCCAGGGCGCAGATGAGCTTTTGAACATTTCCGGCATTACCGCATCTTTTGTTCTTTATCAGGACGGGGAAAATGTGATTATTTCCGCTCGGAGTATGGGTAATATCAATGTGCAGATGATTATTGAGCCCTTGGGCGGCGGTGGCAACGGCGCAACTGCCGGTGCGCAAGTGAAGGACAGTACCGTAAATCAGGTGCTGGACCAACTTGTGGAATCTATTGATAAATATTTTGAAGTGTAACGATTAAGGAGCTATACAATGAAGGTTATTTTATTGCAGGATGTAAAGGGCAAGGGCAAAAAGGGTCAGCTATTAGAGGTTTCTGACGGCTACGCCAGAAACTATATGCTGCCCAAGAAACTGGCTATTGAAGCCACTGCCGATGCTGTGAATACCAAGAATATGAATGATAAGGCTGCCGCTGAAAAGGCAGCCAAGGAGCGCGCAGCGGCTCTGGAGACCTCCAGAAAGCTGCGGGAGATGACAGTTATCGTAAAAGCAAAGGGCGGCGGAGCCGGTCGACTGTTCGGCTCTGTTACTACCCAGGAGATTGCCGATGCTCTGAAGGCAGCCTCCGGCATTTTGGTGGACAAGCGAAAAATCGTTTTGAACGATACCATTAAGAGTGTAGGCACCTATACTGTTCAGTGCAAGCTGGGCTATGAAATCACCGCGCCCCTTACGGTAAAAATAGAGGAAATTTAATTTCCGCAGAAAGGAGAGACCCTCGTGGATACAGAATTGACATCCCGGCAAATGCCCCATTCTTTAGAAGCTGAGCAGGCTGTGCTGGGCTCTATACTTATCGACAGCAGTTGCGTGCCGGACATTATCGGCATTGTAAAGCCCGAGGATTTCTATTTACAGCAAAACCGGGAGATTTTTGAGACCGTATATACGATGTTCAATTTCTCCTTGACGATCGACCCGGTTACGGTGCTGGAAAAAATGCGGGAGCTGGGTTATTATACCGATAATTCCCGTTCCTATCTTGTCCAGCTGATGGAGATTACGCCCACCGCCCACAATGCCCAGCGGTATGCCCGGATTGTGCGGGAAAAGGCAATGTTGCGCAATTTGGCAACAGCTGCTTCTGATATTTCTGAGATGGTCTATTCTCAGGTGGGTGCGCCCGATGAGATTTTGGAGAGCGCAGAAAAGCAGATTTACTCTGTCCGCAAGGGACAAAGCTCTGATTCGATGGAGCATATCGGCGTAACGCTGCACCGGGTTTTTGATAATTTGACCGAGTTGAGCCAGTCTGATTCTGCCATTCCGGGTTTATCTACCGGTATGCGGGATTTGGATCACAAACTTAACGGTCTGAATAAATCTGACCTTGTGCTGCTTGCTGCCCGCCCTGCCATGGGTAAAACAGCCTTTGCGCTGAATGTCTGTTTGAATGTTGCGAAGAAGTATAATAAAACAGTAGCGTTTTTCTCTCTGGAAATGAACCGGGAGCAGCTTGCTATGCGTCTGCTCTCCATTGAGAGCTTCGTGGACGGTCAGAAAATGGCCACCGGCAAGCTGACAGACGACGAGTGGCAGAAAATGTCTATGGCGGCCGCTGCCCTCAGCCAGACAGATATTCGCGTAGACGACAACCCTTCTCTTACGGTTGCCGATATGAACGCAAAGTGCCGCAGACTGGACAATTTGGGTCTTGTGATTGTGGACTACTTGCAGCTGATGAACGGCTCCGGCTATGGTAAGGGTGGAGATAACCGTGTAAATGTAGTCAGCGATATTTCCCGTTCTATGAAGATTATGGCTAAGGAATTAAATGTGCCTGTTCTGTGTTTGAGCCAGCTTTCCCGTGGACCTGAGGGTCGTACGGACAAGCGTCCTATGCTCTCTGACCTTCGTGAATCCGGCGCAATCGAGCAGGATGCAGACGAGGTGTTATTCCTGTATCGAGATGAATACTATAACGAAAATAGTGAGGATAAGGGTATTGCCGAGTGTATCGTATCCAAGAACCGCCACGGCGAGCCTGGTACGGTAAAACTGCAGTGGATTCCCCAGTATCAAACCTTTGCCGATCGGGAGTGGAAGCGTGCTTAATAAACTTGTTGTCTTCTGCCGTGAGCAGGAAATGCTCCTATCAGGGGATAAGGTGATTTGCGCCGTATCCGGCGGTGCGGACTCTATGGCACTGCTGTGGGGAATGTACCTGCTTAAGGAAAAGCTGGGCATCACACTGGAGTGCGCCCACTTTAATCACCATCTGCGAGGCGAGGAATCGGATCGGGATGCCGCCTTTGTCCGGCAGTTCTGCCTGGATTTCCATATTCCTTTCCACTATGGCGAAGGTCAGGTAGTAGCAGGGGAGAAGGGCTTGGAAGCTGCCGCCCGTGAGGCACGCTATGGCTTTTTGCGAGCCTTGCCCGGTATTATTGCCACAGCTCACACCGCTGACGACAATGCAGAAACGGTGCTTATGCACCTGCTTCGCGGTACTGGGCTTAAAGGTCTTGGCGGAATTGCGCCAAAGAACGGCAATATTATTCGTCCGTTGCTGAATGTAACAAGAACGGAGATTATGGATTTTCTGCGGGAGTATAGCATTTTCTTTGTGGAGGACAGTACCAACGCAGAGGATGAATTTCTCCGCAACCGCTTGCGGCATAATGTGATTCCCCTTTTGAAAGAGGAAAATCCTCAGTTTTCTGTGCACACATCCCAAATGGCACTTCGTCTGCGGCAGGATGAGGATTTTATCCGTTCATTGGCGGTGAAAACAGAAGATATTGGTGTATTACGGCAAATGCACCCCGCGGTGCGGATTCGGGCAATAACTGCTTTTTTGGAAAGCGGCGGTGTTTTTGAACCGGGAAGCAGACAAATTCAGGCAGTGGAGAATTTGATTTTTTCCGAAAAGCCCTCTGCCTACCATTGTTTTTCTAACGGCATTACCATCGAACGTTGTTATGATAAATTGCAGGTTTTAGAGGAAAATACCCAGCCCGTTGAGCGGATTTTGCCTTGTCCCGGCGATGTAATTTTTGGCGAATATCGCATTTCTGCCCGTCCAGCAGATAAACAAGTAAATTCAAAATACCGTTTTACGGTGCCACCGGTTGGGGAAATCATTGTGCGGAGCCGGCAGGCTGGGGATGAAATTGCCTTTGCTTACGGCACAAAATCCTTAAAAAAGCTGTTTATTGACCAAAAAATTCCTGCGAGTAAGCGCTCCCTGATCCCGGTATTTGTAGATGATATGGGATTACTTGGCGTTGGCGGTTACGGCAGTGATTTTCGGCGCTCCCAGGATGGTGCGCTGGTGGAAATCAGTATAGAACATATATAACTACCTTTGCGTAGAAAGAGATTGCATTTTGGAGGTAATAATTATGCACGATCAAATTGATCACATTCTCCTGACTGAGGAGGAAATTGAAAACAAAGTACGGGAGCTGGCCGCCCAGCTGAGCAGGGATTATGAAGGCAAGAATCCCATCTTTGTTGGCGTTTTGAAGGGCGTTGTACTGTTTTACGCCGATATCGTCCGCCGTTTTGAGCATCACTGCCAAATTGATTTTCTGCGGATTTCCTCTTACGAAGGAACTGAATCAACAGGTAAAGTTAATATGGTACAAGGCTTGTCTCAGGATATTACCGGCAGACATATCATTATCCTTGAGGATATTTTCGACACCGGCAAGTCCCTTGATTTTACCTACAATTACCTCCAGTCTCTTGGCGCAGCATCGGTAGAAGTCTGTACATTCCTGGATAAGCCCGAGCGCCGTAACCCGGGCATTACCTTGAAGCCCAAATATGTAGGCTATGTAATCCCCAATGAATTTGTTGTGGGCTACGGCCTTGATTATAATGAGTATTTCCGCAATCTGCCTTACATTGGCGTATTGAAACCGGAAGTATATGAAAAGTAAGGTGGAAAAGAATTGAAAAATCGCAAAACCATAGTCATTATTGTATATATTGCAATCTTAGTTCTGGCTTTTTCCTGGATGATGGGCTTGTTTTCTCTGAACGGTCAGGATCTGACATACTCGGAAATCGTTTCCCTTTTCAATGCACAGCAGGTAAAACGCTTTACGGTGGTGGGAGAGGAGATTTACCTCGAGCTCTACACACCTATAGACGGCGAGACCGAATTTTCTTCATCTATTGCAGACCCGGAGCGCTTCCGGGCAGAAATGTGGGCGACCATCAACAGCCAGCATATCAACGGTATCATTTTATCTTATGATTTCCTCCCTGGTGAGGGCTTCAATCCCTTTGATTTGGTGCTGCCGCTGATTTTAGCTGGATTGGTGCTGTTGCTGATTTGGGGCTTTTTGGCCGGTCGTGCTAACGCCCAGAATAATCCCACAACCTTTGGCAAGGCCCGGTTCGGTCTTCACAAAGGAACAACCGTTACCTTTGCCGATGTTGCTGGCGCAGACGAGGAAAAGACAGAATTGCAGGAAGTGGTGGATTTCCTCCGCAATCCCGATAAATACCGCAATATGGGCGCAAAAATCCCCCACGGTATTCTCCTTTCAGGCTCTCCCGGTACAGGTAAGACTCTGTTGGCAAGAGCTGTAGCAGGGGAAGCAAATGTGCCGTTCTTTACGGTTTCCGGCTCTGACTTTGTTGAAATGTTTGTCGGTGTTGGTGCAAGCCGTGTCAGAGACTTGTTTGACCAGGCGAAAAAGGCAGCGCCTGCTATTATTTTCATCGATGAGATTGACGCGGTTGGCCGCAAGCGTGGCTCAGGTCTTGGCGGCGGACACGACGAAAGAGAGCAGACCCTTAACCAAATCCTTGTGGAGATGGACGGCTTTACGAAAAATGAGGGCGTTATTGTCCTTGCAGCCACCAACCGCCCGGATATTTTAGACCCGGCGCTTCTTCGTCCCGGCCGTTTTGACCGGCAGATTTATGTACCTGCTCCCGATGCTAAGGGCAGAGAGGCAATCCTCAAAATCCACGCTAAGAATAAGAAGTTGGACGGCTCTGTGGAGCTTCGCACCATTGCGCTGGCTACCTCCGGCTTTACCGGCGCGGATTTAAGCA
>JAZRKY010000215.1:0-5835 GCA_045646585.1 Faecousia sp.
ATTGACCGTATCGGGCAGGGCGTTGAGCCGGGCATTTTCCGCCTTACAGCGGACAAGCCAGCGGTAGGTTCTGTCCACACTGTCCAGCACATATTTCCGGGGCGCGGGATTTTCGATACACTCATCGAAAGCCATACAAATATCCGAGCCCAAATTGGACTGAATCTGCATACTCTCCTCAGGACCCATAAAAATCTTGTGTCCGTCGATGTGCGAAGCAAAGGTTACGCCCTCTTCCTTAATTTTCCGCAAGGACGACAGGGAGAATACCTGAAATCCGCCGGAATCGGTGAGAATGGGCTTATCCCAGGTCATAAATTTATGAAGTCCCCCGCACTTTTTCACCACCTCATCGCCGGGGCGAAGGTGCAAGTGATAGGTGTTGGACAACTCCACCTGGCAGCCGATATTTTCAAGATCTTCGGCACTGAGCGCGCCCTTAATAGCCGCCTGGGTGCCAACATTCATAAACACAGGGGTCTGCACCGCACCGTGAGCGCAGGTAAATTCGCCACGGCGGGCTTTCCCTTCTGTTTTGAGCAGCTTATACATAATAACCTCTCAATCAGATAATCAGCATCGCATCTCCAAAGGAGAAAAAGCGATATTTTTCCCGCACAGCTTCGCTATAAGCCTGCAAGATATGCTCTCGCCCGGCAAAGGCGGAAACCAGCATCACAAGGGTGCTTTCCGGCAGATGGAAATTGGTAATCAAGCCGTCCATCGCCTTAAATTCATAGCCGGGGTAGATAAAAATGTCTGTCCACTTACTGCCGGCAGTAAATGTGCCATCTTGCGCGGCAAGGGACTCCAGCGTACGGCAAGAGGTGGTTCCCACGCAGATAATCCGCCCACCTGCCCGTCTTGTTTCGTTCAAAACAGCCGCTGTTTCCTCGGGCAGGATGCAAAGCTCGCTGTGCATATGGTGGTCGTTGATATTTTCCACCTTTACAGGGCGGAATGTACCCAGACCAACGTGAAGCGTTACAAAAGCCAACGATACGCCTTTATCCTTCAGCTTTTCCAGCAGCTCGTTCGTAAAATGCAGACCGGCCGTAGGCGCGGCAGCAGACCCAACCTCCCGGGAATAGACCGTTTGATACCGTTCCTGGTCCTGAAGCTGGGCTTTAATGTATGGGGGCAGGGGCATTTTGCCAAGACGCTCCAAAACCTCTAAGAAAATACCCTCAAAATGAAATTCAACCAAACGGTTTCCATCCTCCAATACATCCAGGATGGTAGCCGTCAGTTCGCCGTCGCCAAAAATCACATCCTGACCTATCTGCAGCTTTCTGCCGGGCTTTGCCAAACATTCCCATTTCTTATCGCCCATATCCCGCAATAGCAGCAGCTCCACAGCGCCGCCGGAGGAGCGTTTTCCCAAAAGCCGGGCAGGCAGCACCCGGGAATCGTTCATTACAAGACAATCTCCCGGCTGCAAATAATCCAGTATATCATAAAAATGCTTATGGCACATCTCCCCGGTTTCCCGATTCAGCACCAAAAGACGGGAGGAATCCCGCTTTTCAAGGGGAGTTTGAGCGATCAGCTCTTCCGGCAAATCATACCAAAAATCTTCTGTTTTCAGGTGAGAAACCATAGTTTCCTCCGCAATCAAAAGTCATTACGAATCAAATCATCCAGCGTCTCCCGCTTTACTGCCACATAGTCCTCGCCATCGCGGAGCATAACCACAGGGGGTCTGGGGATGCGGTTATAGTTGGATGCCATAGCGTAGTTATAAGCGCCGGTGGTGCAGACCGCTACCGTATCGCCACGGACGGGCTTGGGTAATACTACATTCGGCTGAAGCACATCCCCGGACTCGCAGCACCGACCCACCAAATCGCAGGTAAAGGTCGGCTTTTCCCCTGCCCGATTGGCAAGAAACACAGTATAAGCAGAGCCGTAAAGGGCATAGCGGGGGTTATCGGTCATACCGCCGTCAACGGACAAATAGTTTTTATACCCGGTGATTTCCTTAACCGTTCCGGCTGTATAAAGGGTCATACCGGCATCAGCCACAATACTTCTTCCCGGCTCCATAATCACCTTTGGCATCGGCAGACCAAGTTCCTCGGTAAGAGTACGGATGTGGCAAGCTACCTTACTTATGCTTGCAGGAATGTCCACGCAAGGGTCGGTTTCTGTATAACGCACACCGTAGCCGCCGCCAATGTCAAAAATTTCGGGGGCATAGCCGGTCTTTTCCTGCATATCCCGGGCAAAGGCCAGCATTACCCCTGCCGAATCCAAATACACACTGTCTGAATCGTCAAAGACCTGGGAGCCCACATGGCAGTGGTAGCCCAAAAGAGAAATGTTCTTACAATCAAGGGCGGCTTTTACAAAATCCTCTGCCTGCCCGGTTTCGATGGCGACGCCGAATTTGGAGTCCACCTTGCCGGTAGCCACCGCTTCGTAGGTATGGGGGTCGATGCCCGGTGTCAGCCGAAGCAGCACCTTTTGGCATATACCACGGCTGCCTGCGATTGCATCTACCGCCTTTAATTCGTCCATACCGTCCACAACGATACAGCCAACGCCGCAGTCGAGGGCAAAGGAAATATCCGAGTCCGTCTTGTTGTTGCCGTGAAAAAACGCCTTTTCCATAGGGAAACCGGCCTTAAACGCGGTATAAATCTCACCGGGAGAAACAAGGTCTACAGACATTTCTTCTTCCGCCATAATTTCATAAATCCGCTTAAAGCAGGCAGCTTTACCGGCATAGGAAGGATAGCTTCCCTCCCCAAAGGCTTCCGCCATCGCCGTCTTATAAACCCGGCAATTATGACGGATGCGCGCCTCGTCCATAAGGTATAAGGGCGTGCCGTATTTTTGCGCCAAAGAGACCGTATCTCGTCCGGCAAAGGTCAGGTGTCCTGCTTCATTGACACCGATATTCTCACAAATCATAATAAAATCCCATCTTAAAGCATATGCGCCAATAATTCTTCTCTGGAAATGGCAGAAAGGTCAGCCGGCGCTACATCGAATACACACTTACAGCCGAAATCGCCCCGGTTTGCCATTCGATTGACCGCCCGGGCAAAGGCAACCAGCACACTGCCTGTAAATTCGGGGTTAGAGTCTAAGGTCAGCTTGTATTCCACAACCTGCTTATTACCACTGCCGGTTTTGCCGGTGTAAATCACGCTGCCGCCGTGAGGAAGGGCAGCGTGTTTCGCCTGCATTTCTTCCATTGTAATGAAAGTTACAGTTGTATCGTAATCGGCAAAGTAACCGGGCATTGTAACGATCTGACGGCGGATTTCTTCCTTATCTGCATCATCAGTGGCCACCACATAGCAATCCCGCAGGTGCTTCTGCCGAGTGGTAAGCTCCGGGTTTTCACCAGTACGGACACGATTCATCGCATCCTCAATGGGAACAGTATATTGCCGGGCATCCAGTACGCCCGGAATACGGCGAATGGCATCGGAATGACCTTGAGAAACGCCTCTGCCCCAAAAAGTGTAATCCTTACCCTCGGGCAAAATTGCGCTGCCGTACAGGCGGTTAACAGAGAACATACCCGGGTCCCAGCCGCAGGAGATCAGCGCTGTTTTATTGCTCTTTTTCGCAGCGGCATCCACTGCTGCAAAATGGGCGGGAATGCTGCTGTGATTATCATAGGAGTCCACCACATGGAAATGCTCTGCAAGGGCAGGTGTCATTTCCGGCAGGTCTGTGGCGCTGCCGCCGCAAAGAATCATCACATCGATTCTTTCTTTCCACAAAAGCACATCGCTTGTATGCACAACGGATGCGCCATTTGTTGCGATTTTAAGGGTTTTGGGGTCCCGGCGGGTAAACACCGCAACCAACTGCATATCCGGGTTTTGGGCGATAGCGGCTTCCACGCCCCGCCCCAAATTGCCATAGCCATAAATTCCGATATTCATAGATAATCCTCCAAAAACAGGAAGTTTATGTTTATTTAATTAACCCCTGCGCACGCATATGGCTAAGGAGCTTTGCTTCGTGCTCCTCTTCCATTGTTGTCAGCGGCAGGCGAACATAGTTTTCGCAATAGCCCATAGCTGACATTGCCGCCTTTACAGGGATGGGGTTAACCTCGCTGAAAAGGGCGTTAACAAGGGCTAAGTACTGAAACTGCATCTGCGCGCTGCCAGCAATATCGCCACTAAAGAACTTGTGGCACATTTCGCTTGTTTCCTTCGGCATCAGGTTAGACAGAACAGAAATGACACCGCTGCCACCCAAGGAAAGCAGAGGTACAATCTGATCGTCGTTGCCGGAATAAAGATCCAGCTTGTCGCCAACAAGGCTGGCAGTTTCCACCGTTGCGGAAATGTTGCCGCTGGCCTCTTTAATGCCGCAGATATTGGGGTGGTCTGCCAAAACCGCATAGGTAGCGGGGGCAATATTTACGCCGGTGCGGGAGGGCACATTGTAAAGAATCACAGGCTTGGTTGCCGCATCGGCAATCTCCGTAAACATACGGATAAGACCCTTTTGGGTAGCCTTATTGTAGTAAGGGGTAACCACCAAAACCGCATCGTAGCCAATTTCGCAGGCATACTTTGTCATATCAATGGCGTAGGCAGTATCGTTAGAGCCGGTACCGGCAATGGCAGGTACTCTTCCGGCAATACGCTCTACAGCAAAACGCAGAACCTGGCGATGCTCCTCATCGGTTAGCGTAGATGCCTCGCCGGTAGTGCCGGCAATGACAAGACCGTCAATGCCCGATTCAATCTGCCAATCAATCAGCCGACCAAAGGCCTCATAATCCACGCCCTTTTCATTCAGGGGGGTAATCAGCGCAGTAGCCGCGCCACGAAAGATAGGATTTTTCGTCATAACCATTCTCCATTCCATTATTATTTTGCACCGCAGGACAAAGAAAAAACCGGCTACCGGACGGATAGCCGAAAATAATCGCAAATGAAAGTGGCCGCAAGTACATCCAGCCTTTTCCCGATCCATAATAGCTCTCCGCTTTCGCGACAGCCACGGAAATATTCTCCCCGTGTCCAGAAAAGCGCGCGCCTCGCTTTTCTTCGGCAGCGGCCCCTTTCCCCTGTGCAACGGATGCGACCCTTACACACAGGCTACTTTTGACAACTGCGCCTCTATCCTTTGGTATTGAATTTCTGTAATAGTAACACATTACGCCATAATAATCAATCTATTTTTCGCAAAAATACGGATTTTTCTATGCTATATCAAATATTTTCCTGCCGCATAGAATGGTGCGGAGGTGTATTTCCTTGAAAAAACCGATTTTCACCGGTGTCTGTACTGCGCTGGTTACGCCCTTTTGGGCAAATAAAGTAAATTACCCCTTAGCGGAAGTACTCTTACAGCGGCAAATAGATGCAGGAATCACAGCCGTGGTGCTATCCGGCACAACCGGGGAAGCCCCTACCCTGTCTGACGAGGAAAAACTCACCCTGTTCGCCCGCTGTAAGGACTACGCAGGAGATAATTGCGCCATTATTGCCGGCACTGGCTCAAATTCCACCGTCCACACAGTAGAGCTCAGCCGGGCAGCTGAGGCTGTAGGGGCAGACGCCCTGTTGGTGGTATCTCCCTATTATAATAAGGCTACATCTGAAGGACTGCTTGCCCATTACTTGTCTGTGGCCGAGGCAGTGAATATTCCAATCATAATTTACAATGTACCCTCCCGCACAGGTATGGATATTCCTGTGTCTGTTTATCAGCAGCTATCCCTGCACCCGAATATCGCCGGTGTAAAGGAGGCATCGGCGGACATTACAAAGCTCACCCAAATCCGCGCCCTCTGCGGTGATAATTTTGCCATTTGGTCAGGAAACGATGACCAAATCGTACCCAGCATAGCCC
>JAZRKY010000216.1:0-2946 GCA_045646585.1 Faecousia sp.
TATGCTGTGGTGAAGAAGAGCTTTGCTGACAGACAGCACGAAAAGCTGGCAGAGGCTAAGATCTACCTCCACGGCACAGGGCTGCTGTATGGGGGGCTGAGATAATGTTCCCCCATACCATCACGATCTACCACCATTTTGTTGACGACGGTGCGGACGTTTACAACAAAACTGTGCTGCCGGGATGTTATTGGAATCGCAAGGCCTCCCAGGCAGAAGCCGGAAAAGGAACGGAGAAAACCGACAGCTACACCGTCGTGGTCTCGCCGGAGCAGACCGCCAGATATGGCGTGTATTGGGACGTATATACCGGGGACAGAGTTATAAAAGGCTCTGGCCCCGATATTATCTCCTGGAAGGAGCTTACCGGCGACGTTATTACGGTAAAGGCTATCGAGGAAAATATATGTGGGAGCAGCGTGGATAATGTCACGCTGATTGGCTGATGTTTGAGGTATATGTTGATCTGAATGGAGCTGACCAGATAATCGCAAATCACGGTTTGCAGCCTGGCGGCCCCGTTCAGAAATTCTTTACCAGCGAAATAATGGGGCTTAGCGATCCCTATGTGCCGTTCCGTTCCGGCCCCCTTAAAAATTCCGCACACATGACGCCAGAGGGCGACGGTATTATTTACAATACCCCGTATGCAAGATACCATTGGTTCGGTAAACTGATGGTTGACCCTATCACAAAAAAGGGTGCGTCTTATGTCCCCAGAAGCGGACGCTTTTGGAGCAGACCTAATACACCCAAGGTTTTAACCGGAAGGGCCTTGCAATATACGGGAGGCCCCCTAAGAGGGCCACGGTGGGTCGAAAGATGCTGGATCGACAACAAGGACAGCATTATAGATGCCACAGAAGCCTATGCAGGAGGGTTAAAATGAAGATAATCGAAAGTGTAAAAAACTTTATACTTAAATGCCCCTATTTGGCGGAGCTTGCAGCCGTCAACATTGATTTCCTCCCGGACTCCCCGGACACATACTCCATAGAGGAAGTGCCGGCAAATGCTGTTATTCAAACATATTTGGACGGCTCACAGGAGCGCCAATTTGTATTTGTCTTTGCCTCCCGGTTTTATTACTCCGACGAGACCAAGAACAACATAGAAAACAGCGGATTCTATGAGGATTTCAGCGATTGGCTGGACGAACAAACAAAAAATGGCAATCTGCCCATCATGCGTGAGGGTCTGACACCGGCAAAAATTGAGGCAATGTCAAGCGGCTATCTGTTTGATATTTCCGGTGACCTGTCCAACGCAAGATACCAGATTCAATGTCGACTAATTTACGATAAGGAGTAAAAAAGAATATGGAAAAGATCAAGAGAAGTCTTTTTGCCACTTTTCTGAACACCACCCCCGGCGACGGCGAGGCAACGTGGGCAAGAATGGGCAAGGGCATCACTTCACAAAACATTTCCTATAACCCCAACGTAACCACCGAGCAGTACATTAACGAAGACAACGCATATTCCTCCGTTGGCTCTTACGCACCCTCCCTGGATGGCACACAGACCTGCTATAAGGGTGTGCCTGTGTTTGAGTATATCGATGGACTGAGACAGGCCCGTGCCGTTGGTTCTGCTCTTGAAACTGAGGTGCTGTTTGTGTATATGTACGCCGGTACTGAGGGTGCTTTCAAGGCGGAAAAGAACAAGTGCGTTATTCAGCTTGGCGAATATGGCGGTGACGGTGGCGGTAATGTCACCATGACCTATACCGTTGGTCTGAATGGCGATCCCGTTGTTGGTACTGCGTCCGTTGCAGATGCCAAGGTAACATTTACACCCGCTGTGTAATGACAACAGCCCATCCGGGGAAACCTGGATGGGCGCTTTTTAGGAGGTAAAGAAATGAACAGTATTCGTATTGAGAAAAAGGACATATACACCATTGAAGTCAATGACAACGGCGATACCATAGAATTTGACCTTGTGGATATTGAGCTGCCTTTCAAGTGTGACCGGGCATTAAATGAGGTAAACAGAATTTATAAAGAACTCCAGGCTAAGCTTGTAATTATCGAAAAGAGAGAGGATCACAAGCTAGACGGTGAGTTTATGACCGCAAACGAAAAGGCGAAGCTTGAGGCACACAAGACTGCATTTAAGGAAATGCGTGTTGCAATGGATGCTTTCTTGGGTGAGGGCGCTTGCCAAAAGATTTTTGGCGATAGAAACTATGTGGAAATGTTTGACGATCTGTTTGAACAGCTTGCACCTCATTTTGAGAAAATGAAGCTGAATACAGAGGGCATTACCGCAAGAATTAAGGCCAAATATTCCAAGAAGGATGATGGTGTATTGCGATGACCTACCCGGAATATGCTGAGGTTGCCGGAGTCCAGTATAAGATAAATACAGATTACCGGGTAGCCTTGCGGTGTTTTGAGGTTATCGAAGATACAAGTATATGCGACGAGGAACGAGCGCTGGCTGTGATCTACCTGCTGTTTGGTGATGTACCTACAGACCACCTAGAGGATTTTCTGAGGATCGCCGGTAATTATCTCCGCTGCGGAGAAACGGCAGAAACCCAAGCATCCGCTAACCGGGATATGGATTTTACAGCAGACGAGAAATACATAGCTGCATCGTTCATGTCAGATTACCAAATAGACCTTTCCAGAACGGATATGCACTTCTGGCAGTATATCCATTTGATACAGGGTTTTACAGAGCGCTCCGTAATGTCTAGGGTGCGGGAGATCCGCAACTATGACCTGGAAGAGCTGAAAGACCCCAAATCAAGGTCTAAAATGGTAAAAGCAAAAGAGGCTGTGGCATTGCCAGAAAAATTCTCTAAGGCTGAACAGGAGGCCATAGACGAATTTGAGAAACTTTTTGAAGTGGCGTGATTCCCTATGGCTGATGGCAGCATAAGAATTGAAACCAAACTGGACAATTCTACGTTGAAACAGCAAATAAAAGAGCTTGA
>JAZRKY010000217.1:0-3309 GCA_045646585.1 Faecousia sp.
TACAGTGTTTCACCCAATATAGATTTGGTGGCGTAGGCATTGAGCTCCATACCGGCGGTATTGCCTGCTAAATATTCATAATATGCCTGAGCGCCAATCATAGATGCGTTATCTCCGCAGAGAGAAAGGGGCGGTAAATAGACTTCTGCACCCAGATTTTCCGCCATTTGGGAAATATCCCGGCGAATTCTCGAATTAGCCGCTACACCGCCAGCAACAGCCAATTTCTTCCGATTCGTCATTTCAAGAGCCGTTTTCACTCTGGGAACCAGCATATCCGATACCGCGCCGGAGAAAGAGGCGCAAAGGCTGGGAATGTCCAGTTTCTCCCCTACCTGCTCGGCGTGATGAATAAGATTCAGCGCCGCCGTTTTTAGCCCGGAAAAGCTCATATCCAATGGGTTGCTGCCGGGATTGGGTCGGGGAAGATTGTATTTTGTTTCAACGCCACTGACAGCTACTTTATCCAAAGCTGCACCGCCGGGATAAGGCATTCCCAAAACACGGGCGACCTTATCAAAACACTCCCCTGCCGCATCGTCCAATGTTGTGCCCAAAATTTCCATTTTGGTATAATCCTGAACATCAATAATCATTGTATGTCCGCCGGAGACAACCAAACATAAAAATGGCGGCTCAAGGTCGGAAAAAGCCAAATAGTTAGCGGCGATATGCCCACGAATGTGATGGACGGGAATCAGCGGCTTATCAAGGGCAAGTGCTGCAGCTTTTGCAAAATTCACGCCAACCAGCACCGCGCCAATAAGTCCCGGCGCGTAGGTTACCGCAACAGCGTCGACATCCCTTTTGGAAAGCCCTGCATCAATAAGCGCCTTATCTGCCAGGGAATAAATAGCTTCAATATGCTTTCTGGATGCAATTTCCGGCACAACACCGCCATAGAGCCTGTGCAGCTCTACCTGGGAGGAAATGGCATCTGATAATACCTTTCTGCCATCCTGCACAACCGCAACAGCGGTCTCATCGCAGGTGGATTCCACTGCTAAGATATTCAATTTTGCCACTCCTTTCTGAGGATAAGGGCATCCTCCTTTGGCATCTTATAATATCCCGGTCGTCTGCCAACCAAAACAAAGCCAAGACCTTTGTAGAGCGCGCAGGCAGGGGCGTTAGACGCCCGAACCTCAAGAGATAGGCTACAGACACCCTCTTGCTGTAAAGCGCTTATAAGCCTGCTAACAAGCGCACGGGCAATGCCTTTGCGCCTGTAATCCTCCCTTACGGCAAGATTCATCATATCCGCTTCATCCGGCACAATCTGTGAGCCTACATAGCCTATAACCTCTCCACCATCAATAGCAACAAGCCACAGCGATAGCGGGTTATTCAGTTCGGCCCTAAGCACATTTTCGCTCCAGGGCATTGAGAAATTGTCCCGTTCCAACTGGGCAACTGCGGGGATATGCGAAAAGTCCATTTTTTCGTAAGAAATCATTTTGCTTCAAACCAACTCTTTCCCCACTTTGCTTCCGCAAGCAGCGGTACTTTCAGCTGGGCAACCGATGCCATTTCTATGCTTATAAGGTCAGCTACCTGCTGGGCAAGCTCTTCGGGACATTCTACAATCAATTCGTCGTGAACCTGCAAAAGAAGCTTTGCCTCAGGGAAGCGCTCCCTAAGCGCGGCATCTACCCAAATCATAGACAGCTTCATAATATCCGCCGCAGTGCCTTGAATAGGCGCATTAAGGGCAATTCTTTCGCCGGCCTGCCGAAGATTATAATTGCTGTTTTTCAATTCCGGGATATATCTGCGGCGACCGTAAAGAGTGGTTGTGTAGCCCGATGCTCTGGCATCCTCCACAACATTTTTCATAAAGGCAGAAACGCCTTTATAGTTATCCAAATAGCTGTCAATATACCGCTTTGCCTCATAACGGCTGACACCGATATCTTCTGCAAGAGAGAACTCGCTGATGCCGTAGACAATGCCAAAGTTAACCGCCTTGGCGTGCCGTCTTTGCAGGGCGGTTACCTCGTCAGTCGGTACACCAAATACTTGGCTGGCTGTTGCGGTATGAATATCCTCGCCGCTGATAAAAGCGTCCTGCATTACCTTATCGTCTGCAATATCGGCAAGGACACGCAGTTCAATTTGGCTTTAATCCGCATCTACAAGCACACATCCGGGTTTAGGAATAAACATTTTGCGGATTTCCGCGCCCAAATCCGCACGCACGGGAATATTCTGCAGGTTTGGCTCTGTAGAGGAGAGCCTACCGGTAGCGGTTACCATATTTTGGAAGGTAGTGCGGATACGGCCGTCATCACCGATGACTTTAAGCAGACCGTCAGCATAGGTGGATTTCAGCTTCGTCAGCATTCGGTAATCCATAATCGCCGGAATAATGGGGTGCTTGTCCTTCAGCTTTTCCAACACCTCAGCATTGGTAGAATAGCCTGTCTTTGTTTTTTTTATGGCAGGTAAATTTAATTTTTCAAATAGCAGCTCACCTAACTGCTTGGTGGAATTGATATTAAAAGGCTCGCCTGCATAGGAGAATATCAACGTTTCGCAATCGGCAATTCGTTCAGACAGCATCTGCCCAAACTGGGTCAGCTGTTTTTTATCAATGGCGATACCAGCTTTTTCCATACGGTAAAGCACATCGCACAAGGGCAGCTCTATTTCCCGATAAAGGCTTTCCATTCCTGTTTTTTGCAGTTCTGCCTGCAAGGCAGGCATTAAATTCCAAATAGCTTCCGCGCAGGCTACCGGGTCATTGTCATCTACAGAAACGCCAAGATAATTGGTTGCCAATTTTGAAACAGGATAGTCAGATTGAGAGGGGTTAAGGTCGTATGCGGCAAGAGCCGTATCGAAAATCACATTCCCGAAAGGCAAACCCAAGGCATCTAACTGATGGTGTGTTCCCTTTGCATCGTGGCAAATGCAGCTGCCCATAGGCAACAGCGCAGACAGGTACATCGCTTCCATAGGCGTAACTGCGCAAACCCCATCCTTTGCGGCAAAGCCGATAGAGCCATCGGGTGCGATATAAAGGACATACTTGTCGCAGTTTTGGGGCAGCGTTGCAGCAATCGCCAGCTTTTCGTACGCGGCAACAGGCTGCAGCTGCTCTGTATCTGCGCCACGCAAGCCGTACTTGTCAATCAGTTTTACAAACTCCAGGCGAACAAACAGCTTATAAAGCTCGCTGCGGTTATAGGGCTTTATGACCGCATCCATAGGCGTAAAGTCTATGGGCGCATTCTTTCGAATCGTTGCCAAATCATAGGAAAGATAGAAGTCGGATCGTAGCCATGTCGTTCTGTGAGCCAAGGAGTT
>JAZRKY010000218.1:0-3431 GCA_045646585.1 Faecousia sp.
GGTCAGTTGCCACAGATCGCCTGCTTCCATATTGGTGTCATTTCCTTGCTTGAAAAGACGGAAAGAACCATCTGCCTTATAAATGCGGAAATAGTAGAAATATAACCCCGGTGCAGACAGGGAAAACTCCCCGGCAAAAATATCGTAATCACCCTTGGTTTCTGTTTTTACCAAGGTTACAGTAACCCCCGGATTGCCGTTTTCAAAATTCAGAATACACTCCGCCTTCACAGTCCCCACGGAAACGGGGATATGAATCCGCAGGGTACAGCTTTGCCCTTGGGTCAAAGTTCCGAAAGGTTCTTTGTGAGCAGATAACCGGGAATCGAACAAAATACGCATGGACTTACCTCTAAAATGAAATTACATATAGAATACGGCAAAACTGCCAAAAGGTCAAGAAAAACCGGGACATTTCTGCCCCGGTTTTTGAAATTATTTCAGCATTTGCTCAAAAAGAGTCATATACCGCTGGGCCGGTTTGTCCCAGCTGAAATCCTGCTGCATATCGGTCTGTTGCAGAGCCCGGAACTTAGCAGGATGATGGCTGTACAGATTAAGACACCGCTTCACAGCCTCCAGGAAATCGTCGGCATTGTAGCTTTGGAAGGTAAAGCCCAAACCGCCCTGACCTGCCCCGTCAACAGGGGGGACAGTATCCCGCAGACCGCCGGTGGCGTGAACCACAGGCACAGTGCCGTAGCGCATCGCATTCATCTGGCTCAGACCGCAGGGCTCGCTCTTAGAGGGCATCAGGTAGATGTCGCCGCCGGCATAAACCCGGGCGGCAAGCCCCAAGTTAAAGGTAATCTTGGCAGAAACCCGGTCGGGATACTTGGTAGCCAAATTCAGGAAGAAATCCTCGAATTTCTTTTCGCCTGTTCCCAAAATGAGAAGCTGGAAATCCTCGTTTGCCAGCAGATCCTCTATGGCGTAGCACAAAAGATCCAAGCCCTTATGTCCAACCAAGCGGGTAACCATAACCAGCAGGGGAGTCTCGGCCTTTTGGGGCAGACCCACTTCTTCCTGCAGAGCCGCTTTACAAAGAGCTTTGCCCTTTTTCAGGGTGGTTTTGCTGTAATGGGCAGGGAGCGCCGGGTCGGTGGCAGAATTAAAGGTATTTGTATCAATGCCGTTGGTAATGCCTGTCAGCTTCCAGCCGGCGTTTGCAATCACGCCGTCAAGACCGTGAGCATAGTAAGGGTACATCAGCTCTTTTGCGTAGCTTTCCGATACGGTGGTAACCATATGGGCGGTTTCAATAGCGCCCTTCATCATATTGATTGCGCCGTTCATTTCCAGTGCGCCCCGGTAGCCCTCGGGAAGCGACAGTACATCATTGAAGAAACTGCCGTCAGCCCAACCCTGATACTCAATATTGTGAATGGTAAACATACACTTGGTGCCGGGGAACAGGGGAGAGTACTGGGCAGACAGGAAAACGGGGAGCGCGGCAGTCTGCCAGTCGTTACACTGGATTACATCGGGAATAAACGCCAAGGAAACCATAGCGTCCAAACAGGCCTTGGAGAAGAAGGCAAAGCGCTCGCCGTCATCGCCGTCGCCGTAAATCGCCCCGTCCCGACCGCCAAAATAATAAAGATTGTCGATAAAATAGACCTGCACACCGTCGGTTCGGTCTAAAAGCCGCAGAACGCCAGCGTATTGCTGCCGCCAGCCTAAGGATACATAGAACTGGGAAACAAGCTCCGTTTTATAGGCGGGATTGTTGCGGATTTTTCCGTAATAGGGCAAAAACAGGGCAACCTCGTTCCCTTCAATGCGGGACAGGGCGCCGGGCAGCGCCTCCATCACATCTCCCAAGCCGCCGGACTTGATATAGGGCGCGCCTTCCGATGCGGCGATGGCGATCCTCATACGGTTTCACCCCGCTTCAGAATCACAGGGTTGGTGGGTGTGCCTACCAGCTGTGTGCCGGGGCTGACAACAACATCCTTATCCAAAATCACGCACTTTAAGTAGCAGTTTTCCCCCACTACTGTGTCGTTCATAATCACACTGTCTTCAATCACTGCCCCTGCACCTACATTCACGTGGCGGAACAGCACACTGTTGCGAACCGTACCTTCCAGCATACAGCCGTCAGCCAAGGTGGAGTTTTCCAAGCTGCAGCCCTCGCCGTAGTAGCTGGGGACCTGGTCGCGAACCTTGGTGTAAATGGGGTGGGCGCCCCGGAACAGATTTTTGCGAACCTCGGAGTCAATAACAGCCAGGTTTGCCTTGTAATACTCCTCAGTGGACTCTGTAAACAGCACAATGCCGTCGTAAGTGTAAATATTTACGGACAGATTGCCGGAAAGGTATTGCCGCAGTACAAAATCACGCTCAAACCGATACAGATTCCGGGCTACGGATTCCTTTACATTGTGAATCAGCAAATCCTTGGAGATAACGAACAAACCGATGGAGGCCAGATAGCCTGCGGGGGCCTCGTAGTCCACCGCCATATCGGTGATATTGCCATCTTCCAAAGTGATTGCCATATCCAGCCGCTTTTTGCCGTTGGCAACGCCGGCTTTTGTTACAACGGTAATGTCCTTGCCGCTGGCGATGTGATTTTCCACAACAGCGGACAAATCCAGATTATAAACCATACCGGGGTCAGCCAGTACCACATATTCCTCTTCGCCGAAGGTCAAAAAGTCCATAGCGCTGTTCAGCGCATCCAGCTTGCCCTTGTAGCCGCTGGTGGAAGCGCTGGCGTAGGGGGTCAAAAATTCCAAACCGCCCTCCTGCAGCTCCAAATCCCACTCCTCGCCGGAGCCAACGTGGTTCATAAGGGATTGGTAGTTGTAGCGGGAGATAATGCCAATATGGCGGATGCCGCAGGCAGCCATATTGGAAAGCGCAAAGTCAATCTGGCGGTAACGACCGCCGTAGGGCAGGGAAGCCATCGTGCGCTTATTGGTCAGTTCGCCCAGGGAGCTGTCGTAAATGTTGGCAAAAATAATACCTGTTAAATTCATAATTTCTTCCTCCCTTACAGCATTTCACCGGGGAACAGCACACTGCCCCGCGGCACCACAGCGTTTTTCTGGGTAACGCTGATTTCCTTCTTTTCGCCGTCAGCAAATGTACCGCCAACAACGGCATTTGCGCATACGCGGCTGTTCTCGCCCAAGATGGCGTGGCGGACAATGGCGCCGGTTTCAATAACCGTGCCGGGCATCAGCACGGAGTTTTCCACCGTTGCGCCCTCGCCGATAAAGCAGCCTACTGAAACAATGCTGTTTTTCACAGAGCCGAAAATCTCAGAGCCCTCTGCGATAAAGCAGTTGACGGTTTTTGCTTTTGCGTCAATGTAGCTGGACGGCATAGCGCTGTTGCGGGCGTAAATCCGGTTGCGGCCTGTGCCGCGGATGTCAAATGTGGGATTCTTGCCCAAAAGCTCCATATTGGCCTCCCACAGG
>JAZRKY010000219.1:0-4902 GCA_045646585.1 Faecousia sp.
GCAGCATAGCACCCAGGTTGCCGTGGCCGATACCGACCTTACGGTCTTCAGCGACGGAGCCGGGGATGCAGAAGCACTGCAGGCCAATGCCGATAGCCTCAGCAGCCTCAGCAGCGTTCTTAACGCCCTTCTTCATAGCGATGGCAGCGCCAACGCAGTATGCCCAGGCGGCATCCTCAAAAGCGATGGGCTGAATGCTCTTTACGATTTCATAGGGATCGAAGCCCTTAGCCTGGCACAGCTCGCGGCACTCCTCAACGGAAGCAAGACCATACTGAGCGAGGACGCCGTTAATTTTGTCAATTTTTCTTTCGTAACCTTCAAACAAAGCCATATTCCTGTCCTCCTCTTATTCGTGGCGGGGGTCAATGTACTTGGCAGCATCAGCAAAACGGCCATAGGAGCCCTTTGCCTTCTTCAGAGCCTCGTTAGCATCGTCGCCCTTCTTGATGAAGTCCATCATCTTGCCCAGGTTAATGAACTCGTAGCCGGTGATCAGGTTGTCCGCATCCAAAGCGATGCGGGTAACATAGCCCTCGGCCATTTCCAGGTAGCGGGGACCCTTAGCCTTGGTGGCAAACATCGTGCCAACCTGGCTGCGCAGACCCTTACCCAAATCCTCCAGAGAAGCGCCCACTGCCAAACCGTCCTCGGAGAATGCAGACTGGCTGCGGCCGTAAACGATTTGCAGGAACAGCTCCCGCATAGCGGTGTTGATAGCGTCGCACACCAAGTCGGTGTTGAGCGCCTCGAGCAGGGTCTTACCGATAAGAATTTCAGAGGCCATAGCGGCGGAGTGGGTCATACCGGAGCAGCCCAAGGTCTCAACCAAAGCCTCCTCAATGATGCCCTCCTTAACATTCAGGGTCAGCTTGCAGCAGCCCTGCTGGGGAGCGCACCAGCCGATGCCGTGGGTGAAACCGCTGACATCCTTAATTTCCTTGACCTGAACCCACTTGCCCTCTTCGGGAATGGGCGCGGGGCCGTGATAAGCACCCTTGGCCACGGAGCACATATGCTGTACTTCTGCACTGTAGATCATAGCAATTTTCCTTTCCTTAAAAACGAAATTTTCGTTTTATAATATGACATTTTGGAAATTCGTCATTTTCCGCAATCTATTATAATCAAAGTCATTAGGATTGTCAATGATTGGTGAAGGAAATTGGAATGGTTTTTATGCTTTTGTGCATACTAAGCCTATCACAACAAAAAGGAGGACACAAAAATGAACTGCAAGGCTAATAAGTGCATTGAATGTACCGTTTCTCAGTGCGCATATCACTGCGATGAGGCTAATTACTGTTCCTTGGATCGGATTTTGGTTGGCACACACGAAGCCAATCCCACTATGGACCAGTGCACCGACTGTAAATCCTTCCGCAAAAAGTAATCTCTCGGCCGCAGCGGTTGCTGCGGCCGTTTTTCGTCAAAATAGCATATAACTGGAAATAATTACCTGCAAATATCTCTGAAATGTTCATAATATCTAAGAAACTGTCGAAAAATTGCAAAAAATACACGAAATTATTAAACAAAATGCAACAAAAATCTTGACACTAATATATGATTTTTGTATAATTATGCCAGTAAATAATTGGAGGTATGACTTATGGAACTGACAAGAAGCGAAATGGAGATAATGGATGTTCTGTGGAATAGCGGTACCCCTCTTTCCCGTTCGGATCTCTTAGCCCGTCAGGACGAGAAAACCTGGAAGGATAGCTCTGTGCATATTATGCTCAACGGTCTCCTGCGGAAAGGCGCGATTCGTGAAGCCGGCTTTGTAAAGCGTACAAAGACTTTTGGCCGTACATTTGCACCTACTCTTACACGGGAAGAGTATTTTGCCACAACCATCTATTGCCATAATTATAAGCCCCAGATTGTTGGGCTTATGAAGGCTCTGCTTTCCCGGGAGGATATCACCCCTGAAGAAATGGCAGAAATCAAAAAGCTCGTAGCAGAAAAGTAAGTTTGACCCCGAGTGCATTCGCACTCGGGGGTTTATCATTATTCCTGCTCCCAGTTGTGCCAGACGTTTTGCACATCGTCATCGTCTTCCATAATGTCGATGAGCTTGTCCATCAGCTTAATCTGCTCCTCGTCCTCTAATTTTTGATAGTTTTGGGGAACCATCTCAATCTGAGCAGATGCAAAGGTGTACTTAGAGAGCTTTGCAACAACATCGTTAAAGTCATCGGGGAGGGTGTAGATGGTAAAGCAATCTTCCTCGGCCTCGAAATCGTCTGCGCCGGCACCCATAGCGTCCATCATAACTTCTTCCTCGTCATAGTCGCCATCTTCATTGTCGATAACCAACACGCCCTTCTTGTCAAAGCTCCAGCTCACGCAGCCGGAAGCGCCTAAGTTGCCGCCGTACTTATCAAAGTGGTGGCGCATAGAGCCTGCGGTGCGGTTGCGGTTATCGGTCATAGTTTCCACAATCACAGCTACACCGCCGGGACCGTAGCCCTCGTAGGTGATGCTTTCATAGCTGTCGCCACCGCCGGCGCCGGATGCCTTCTCTAAGCAGCGCTTAATGTTGTCGTTGGGCATATTTGCGGCCTTTGCCTTGGTAATAACGGTGGCAAGGCGGGAGTTATTGGCAGGGTCAGTAATGCCGCCGCCCTCCTTAACAGCCACAATCAGCTCTTTTGCAATCTTAGTGAAGGCGGCAGCGCGCTTTGCGTCCTGCGCGCCCTTGGTTTTTTGAATGTTATGCCATTTGGAATGTCCGGACATATGTGTTTCTTCCCTTCAAAGTATTCTCAAAATTTCCACGATATTTTACCATCCTGGGCGGTAAAAATCAATAGTATTTCATACAATCTCTGTGAGACTGGGAAATTTTTACCTCAATTTCCGGGAACGCCCCAGAGATTTTTTCTGCCAAAATGGCAACCACAGGATTTTCGGTATAAAAATGACCAGCATCAATGAGATTCAGACCCTGCTCATATGCGTCCCAAAACTCATTGTACTTAACATCCGCAGTTACAAAGGTATCACAGCCTGCTTGCAGTGCGTCAAACAATCCGCCGGAGCAGGCGCCACCGCCTACTGCAACCCTGTGTACCCGCTTGCCGCCGCTACAATAGCGCAGACCGGGGGCGTGGAGCTTTTCTTTTACAGTTTTCAAGAAATCTCCAAGGCTTTGCTCCGGCACATTACCGCAACGGAGCATATTCCAGTGATTTTCTGCAATAGGAGAGATGTTTACGAGTCCCAAGGTTTCTGCCAGTACATTGTTGACACCGCCCTCTGCGCTGTCTAAATTGGTATGGGCGCAGAAATGGCTGATACCGTTTTGCACCAAAGTCATTAGTCCTCGGGTGATGGCAGCTTCATCTGTTACCATAGGAAGTGGACGGAAAATTAAAGGATGGTGGGTCAGCAGCAGGTCTGCGCCCCAGTCGGCGGCTTCCTTGCAGACGTGCTCAAAGGGATCCAGGGCAACCAAGACCTTTTTTACTTCTGCATTTCGGCTGCCGCAGTTAAGACCCACATTATCCCAATCCTGCTTGAGAGCAGGGGGAGAAAGGGATTCCATTAAATTTATAATATGCTGTACGATTACCATAATGTTTCCTCCAGCTTTTTAAGGTTTTGGAGCGCTTCAAATTCAGATTTGTCTGCATATTCGCCTTTGCCATTTACGGATAGCTGTAAGCCGCCAACGATGCGGGTAAGATACTGTCTTGCTTCAGGCGTTGGATTTGCGGCAAGGGCAGGGGAGAAATAAAGCTGACCTTGGTTTTGGGGTGTAAAAGTACCTCGATTAACCTCCATCACTGTATAAACGAACCGACCGTCTTTTACTGCTCTTTCCCGGGTAATATCCCAGCCGTTCTGCCATAAATATTTCCGCAGCATTGTGGTCTTACTCTGGCATTGCAAAATCAGCCGATACTGATCGCTCGATAGCCAAGGGGATTCTTCTAAAATGGAAATCATCGTATCTGCGCCCATTCCTGCGCATATCATTGTGTCAAAATCCCGGGGAACATTTTTAACGCCGGGGGATAAATGAAAGGAAATGCGGTCAGATACGCCGTATTTCTCACTGTTACGCACTGCGCTTAACAGCGGCTCCTTGTTAATATCGGAAGCGTAGACAGAGGAGGCGATATTCATTTTTAATAAGTAGATACCCAAATATCCGTGATCACAGCCCACATCTGCGACCCGAGCGCCGGGACTGACAAACTCCGCGCAGGCAAAAAGCCGGGGAGAGAGCTTAATATCCATATCAATTCTCGCTTATAAGGTGAAATAATGTGCCATCCCGGCAAAACGGGATGGCACAGCCGGTTTTAGTTCTGCTTAGCAGCCTGGTCAGCCTCGTAGGCCTCCAAAAAATGGTTCAGCTGAGCAAGGAAGGAATCGCACTCAATACCGTGAACCATACAGGCCTCCTCAACGGTCTCACCCCGGGAAGAGGGGCAGCCCAGGCAGTGCATACCGATAGCAAAAAACAGGGGAGCAGCCTGAGGCGCGATGTCCAGCACATCACCGATGATGGTATCTTTTTCAATCTTAACAGCCATAATATGACCTCCTGTAACAATTATCTCCGCTATTATAACCTCATAAAACACAAAATACAAGAGGGAAAATCATTCTCAGCATATTTTCCAAAAATTATTTAATAATTTCTAAGAAAAGTACTTGCATTTTGAAAAGTTATGTGCTATCATACTGGAGCGCTTGAAAAAAGTGTTATGCGCCGATAGCTCAGTTGGATAGAGTGACTGGCTACGAACCAGTAGGTCGGGGGTTCGAGTCCCTTTCGGCGTACCAAATAAAAAAGAGGATACCCAAACGGGTATCCTCTTTTTTATTCGCTCCGCGAAGGGACTCGAAAGATTAAATCCAACACGCCGGGGGCGTGTTGGTCGC
>JAZRKY010000220.1:0-7615 GCA_045646585.1 Faecousia sp.
ATACGAATAATGCTCGGATAGAAAGAGTTGTGTGAGTCGATAGCTACCTATTTCGCGGTTGGCAGGAAAGAATTACGCGTTTACGTGTTACGCGAGGAACATAGGGCTATGCCCGCATATGAAGAACCCCCGGTTTTACCGAGGGGTTCCTTTTTATGCAAGCATCCCGAGAAAATCATCCTCGGACAAAATCGGAATCCCAAGCTCGCGGGCTTTTCTCTCCTTTGAGCCTGCATTTTCACCGACCACCACATAAGTGGTCTTTTTAGATACCGAGCCGGATGCCTTACCGCCAAAGGACTCAATCCTTTCGGTAGCTTCCTCTCGGGTAAACTTGGTAAGCGCGCCGGTCAGAACAAAGGTCATACCGGCAAATCTGCTATCGAGTACTGCCTTAGTACTTTCAAAATTCACACCGCAGGCGCGGAGCTTTTCAATCATCGCTCTTGCTTCCGGCTGAGAAAACCATTCGGTAATGGATTGGGCGGTTACCTCACCCACATCCGGCACATCCTTCAGCGTTTCCAAATCGGCATCCATCAAGGCATCCAGCGACCCGAAGGTTGAAGCCAAAACCTTTCCTGTCTTTGCGCCAACCTGCCGGATGCCGAGGGCATAAATCAGACGGCTGACATCCCTGCCTTTACTCTCCTCAATGGCAGTAAGCAGCTTTTTGGCCGCTGTTTCACCGCTGCGCCAAAGACTTTTCAGCTCGTCCAAGGTCAGGCTGTAAATATCTGCCGGTGTTCGTAAATGTCCATTTTCAATGAGCGCCTCTACAATCGCTGAGCCAAGACCCTCAATGTCCATAGCATCCCGGCTGACAAAGTGAGAGATATTTCGGGAAAGCTGGGCAGGACAGGCAGCGCCTGTGCAGCGCAGGAATGCCCCATCGGCATCCCGTTGGGTAGGCGCGCCGCAGACAGGACAGTTACACGGCAGGAAATAAGGCGCAGAATCAGCATTCCGCTTAGAAAAATCAACCTCTAAGATTTCAGGGATAATTTCTCCGGCTTTACGAATTTTCACCGTATCACCGATGCGAATATCCCGCTGGGATATAAAATCCTGATTATGCAGCGTGGCATTGGTAACGGTAGTACCGGCAAGCCGCACAGGACGCACCACCGCCTTTGGTGTCAGTACGCCTGTTCTTCCCACCTGCACAACAATATCCTCAATAAGCGTGCTTTTAATCTCCGGCGGGTACTTGTAGGCCGCTGCCCAACGGGGGAATTTCGCCGTCGCGCCTAAGGTTACCCGCTGAGAAAGGTCATTGACCTTTACAACCGCGCCATCAATATCGCAGGTGAGCCGCTCCCGGTTTTCGTTGATGGATAGAATTTCTGCGTTGATTTGGGTAATATCAGAAAGCACCTTACAAGGCACAACCTTAAATTGCAATTTCCGCAAATAGTCAAGGGACTGGCTGTGGGTTTCAAATTCCACGCCATCGATAAGCTGAATATTAAAAATCAGAATATCCAGCCCACGTTTTGCCGCAATTTTCGGGTCTAACTGCCGCAGAGAGCCGGCGGCTGCATTTCTGGGGTTTGCAAATAGGGGTTTACCGTCCAATTCCTGCTGAATATTCAGCGCTTCAAAGCTCTTTTTGGGCATAAATACCTCGCCGCGAACAATCAGTCTGCCGGGCGCGCCTTCAATGCGTATAGGAATGGAATGAATGGTTTTTAGATTCTCCGTTACATCCTCGCCTACATTTCCATCGCCCCGGGTAGCGCCACGGACAAATTTTCCGTCCAAATACTCAAGAGCAACCGAAAGTCCGTCCACCTTCGGCTCAATGCAAAATGCGGCTGAGGGATAATTTTCCTGAATTTTACCGATAAATTCATCCAATTCTTCCAGGGAAAACACATCCTGCAAGCTCATAAGCGGCACAGGATGCTCTACCTTTTCAAATTTACTCAGCGCCTGCCCGCCAACCCGCTTGGTTGGTGAGTCCTCCCGGACAAGCTGGGGATAATCCCTCTCTAAGTCTTCCAGCTCTCTTAGCAGATGGTCATATTCAAAATCCAGCATTTTGGGATCGTCAAGGACATAGTACTGGTAGTTGGCCTTGTTAAGCAGCTCCACCAGCTCATTCATTCTCTTTTGTATATCCATTATATCCTCCACTTTGAAAAAATGTATCCGGGACTTTCCCGACAATGACTGTTTCTGCAACAATTACCTGGCTGTTAACCGTAAAGCTATCCGTTCTGCCGAAAACCAAAACCGTAACATCTACGCTCACATCCATAATGATTTGCTGCAGGGTTTGGTTTATGCCCGCTTCTCTGAAATTGCTGCTGAAAGCGCCCTCAGAATTGCGTATGGAAATGATTTGTATAGGAATATCGGGGCCTCTCCCGGAGAAGAACTCGGGTATGACCAGGCTGCCGATAGGAATACCCAAATCAGAGGTATCCAAGGCAAGAATTTCATCATTTATGATGTTTAGGATAGCCGTTTTCAGCCGGTTAACCTCAATCATATTGGTCTTTAATGCAGTAATTTGTCCGTCGATATCCTTTTCAAAATAGACAATTCTGTCGTATTGGATATTGCCGGTGGCAATCTGCTTATCCACCGCATCGTTAATGAGGTCTGAAGTGGAATTGAGCACCTGGGTTTTGGCAAGCTCGCGAATGGCATCTCCGTAGCGAACACGAAAGAAAATTACGCAGCAAACCACAATCAGAAGTAATCCCAGCAAAAACCGGGAAATCCGCCAAATCCAATATCGCACAGCCGCACCACCTCTAAAGCAGTATATGCGGTACGCCGGAAAAAGGTTACAGACGTTTAATATGAAGAGACGCAGCCTTTGCCATCAGCTTTTTCGTTCCCTTGCCGTCAAAAGCGATTTCCCACAGAGCATCATTGCCCATTTTTACAACAGACAGCACCATACCCCTGCCAAAGGCGGTATGCTCCACCATTTCGCCTTTTTGCAGGTCAAGGAAGGTAGCAGACTTCTTTTCGGGGATCACATATGCAGTGGTGTGTGTAGTCGTCTTTGGGGCATAGGGCTGGGGTGTGGGTGTGCGATATGATGTGTTGTAGGTTTGAGGACGCACATACATTCCCTTCTTCTCCGTAACGTCTACAGGTAGCTCCCGCAAAAACCGGGAAGGCATCGCCGCGTTTGTGCGACCGTAGAGCATACGCTCCTTGGCGTAGGAAATGGTGAGCTTCTCTTTTGCCCGGGTGATTGCCACATAGCAAAGCCGCCGCTCTTCCTCCATTTCTTCCATATCTCCAAAGGCTCGCATACCCGGGAATAAACCTTCTTCAAAGCCTACGAGGAATACATTGGGAAATTCCAAGCCCTTTGCCGCGTGCATTGTCATTAGTACAACCGCATCATCGTCGCTGTTATACTCATCCAAGTCAGTATAGAGGGCGATTTCCTCCAAAAATCCGGCTAAGGTGGGATTTTCAGCCTCATCCATATAGGCTTTAATACTGGATTTTAACTCTCGGATATTTTCAAGTTTTGTCTTGTTTTCTTCGGTAGGTTTGCTTTCCAGCATCGTAATATAGCCGGAACGGTGCATCAGCTCCTCATAGAAATCAATCAGACTGATGTCTGTTTCCAACAGTGCCGCAAGACCCTCAATTAGGGCTGTAAAATCATCAAATTTTTTCGCGGCTTTTTCCAGCGGTCCATAATTATAGGCATCAGATACGACCGTATAAAGGGGCACTTCCTGGGCGGTTGCCAAACGGCGCGCCACATCCAACGTCTTTTCGCCAAGACCCCGGGGCGGATTATTGATAATACGATTTAGCCGCAGGTCATCACTTCGGTTATTGATAACGCACAGATAAGACAGCATATCCTTAATTTCTGCCCGGTCAAAGAACCGCATACCGCCTACGATTTTATAGGGAATGCCGTTTTTGCGCATCATCTGTTCAAGAGCATTGGATTGGGCGTTTGTGCGGTATAGTATAGCGTGGTCGCTGTATTTTCCTGTGCGTACACCGCTTAAAATTTGACTTGTTACATAGGAAGCCTCTTGGGTTTCATTTGGTGCCTCATAAACAACAATTTTCTCACCCTGAGAATTGGTTGTCCAAAGCTGTTTGCCCTTGCGACCAATATTATGGGCAATAACAGCATTGGCAGCCTTCAGAATGTTTTGGGTGGAACGGTAGTTCTGCTCCAAACGAATCACGCGGGCTGCGCGATACTGCTTTTCAAAATCTAAGATATTTTCAATGGTTGCCCCACGGAAACGGTAAATACTTTGGTCATCGTCGCCAACAACACATAAGTTTTCCTGTCCGCCTGCAAGCAGAGATGTCAATAAATACTGCAAATGGTTGGTATCCTGATACTCGTCAACCAAAATATACTTAAATTTCCGCTGATAGTAAAAGCGAACATCCTCGTTTTCCTGTAGGAGCTTTACCGTCAGGAAAATCAGGTCATCAAAATCCAAAGCGTTGTTTTCTTTCAGCTTCTTTTGGTAAAGACGATACGCCCGAACAATAGGTTCAAGGCGGCTATCTCCCGTATCCCAAATGCGGCGCTGCATATCCTCCGGCGTAGAATAAGTATCCTTCTCCCGGCTGATAAGGGTAAGCACATATTTGGGTGGGAAGATTTTATCATCCATATTCAGCTCTTTGAGAACTGCCTTCATAAGCCTTTCGGAGTCGGAGGAATCGTAAATGGTAAAATTTCTCTCGTAACCCAGCACTTCAATCTCCCGGCGGAGAATGCGGCAACAGGCAGAATGGAAGGTCATTGCCCAAATATCATTAGCGCCATCACCAATGGAGGCGGAAAGCCGTTCTTTTAGCTCATTTGCTGCTTTGTTGGTGAAGGTAATGGCAAGAACACTCCAGGGAGCAGCCGGCTCAAGGGCGCAGAGGTAATCTGCCCGATTTTTCTCCATTTCCGTGCAAGGATGGCTAAGATTCTCCAAAAAGAGAACATCCTCTGCCGTTATGGTATCCGGCACCTCGTTTGTATCGCTTCCGCGACCATAACGCAGGATATTTGCCACCCGGTTAATCAGCACCGTTGTCTTGCCGCTTCCGGCACCAGCCAAAAGCAGAAGAGGCCCTTCTGTGGAAAGAACGGCCTTTCGCTGCATAGGATTTAATTTTTCAAATTGCTTTTCTATATAGGCTCGCCGCGCCGCGACAAACCGTCTTAAATATTCTTCGTTCATAAGCATACCTGTATATCTGATAGGATGCTTCTATTTTACTCCATTTTTTCCAAAAGGTAAAGTATAAATTCAGCCTAAAATCGACTTTAAGTGGGAAAGCGCCTTTTTTTCTACCCGGGACACCTGTACCTGGCTGACGCCTAAGATTTTTGCTGTTCGCTCTTGTGTTAGTCCGTGAAAATAACGCAGCTTTATAACCAAGCCTTCCCGTTCCTGCAGGCAGGAAATGGCTTGATTGAGGGCAATCTTTTCAAGAAGGGCATCCTCAGATTTCGTATCGGTCAGGACACTTTCTAAAGTAAAGCCCTCATCTCCCGTTTGCTGATGGATAGACTCGATGCTTGCAGTAGCTATTTCGGCCACCGCAATATCTTCTGCTGTGAAGCCCGTCCGTTCCGCAATTTCTAAAACGGTGGGCTCTCTTCCAAGGGATGCAATTAGCTGATTTCTGGCGGTTTTGATAGTGGTAGCCCGTTCCTTAATGCCCCGGGAAACCTTTACTGTTCCGTCATCCCTGAGAAAACGGCGGATCTCCCCTGCTATTTTAGGAACAGCATAGGTAGAAAACTGTGTGCCGTACTCCGTATCAAAGCCCTCCACAGCCTTCAAAAAGCCCAAGCAGCCAAGCTGATACAAATCATCTGTTTCCACGCCTCTGCCCATAAAACGGCGCACAACCGCCCAAATAAGGCCGTTATTCTCCTTTATGAGCATTTCCTGGGCAGCGCTATCCCCTGCCTGGCTTTTTCGAATTAAATCAATTACATCATTCATTTGCGTTTTTGCAGCTTTCTTCTCATATGTACTGTGGTGCCTTTCCCCACCTTACTTGTAACTGAGAAGGTCGTCATAAAACTCTCCATAATGGTAAAGCCCATACCGCTGCGATCCTCGCCGCCGGTGGTAAACATAGGTCTCCTTGCCTGCTCCAAATCGGGAATGCCTACGCCCTTATCCTTGACCACAACATCTAACACATTGTCCTTCAGGATTCTGCACCGCACATAGATATTGCCGAACCCGTTGGGATAGGCGTGAACAATGCAATTCGTAACCGCCTCAGAAACGGCTGTGCGAATATCTCCCAATTCCTCAAGGGTCGGGTCCATTTGAGATGCAAAGCAAGCCACCGCAGACCGGGCGAAGGCCTCATTTGCTGACTTACTTGGAAACTCCAATGTCATATGGTTTTCAAATTTCATACCGCTACCTCCTTCATTTCTATCAATTTATCAATGCCCGATGTACGGAACACACGCATAGGCTGTTCCTTGATACCCACAAGGGTGAGCTTGCCGTTAATCCGTGTCATATTACGCAGTGTGTTAATCACAACCGCAATCCCGGAGGAATCCATAAAGGTAACCTCCTGAAAATCCAAGATGCAGATTTGGGGTTTATAAGCCTCAATCTTACCGATAATTACATCAATGTAATGTTTCGCGCAGTGATGGTCAATTTCTCCTGTCAGTGCCACAGTCAGAAGCCCATCCTGCAAATAGCTTGTCAAGTGCATATTCTGCCCTCCTTTGTAAAATTCAATACCAGTATATGTTGTTTATCTCGGCTTTTTTGTCGCAATAGGTAAGCAAAAAAAGAAAGTAGCGCATAACCCGCAGGTTATGCGCTACCGAATTCATATTTTAGAGTTTTGTGAGTGCCTCACGGCTTTGGGTAAGCTGGGTGATGAGATTTCTTGCCTTCTCTGCTTTTTCCCGCTCTGCATTCACTACATTTTCGGGAGCACGGGCAACAAAGTTCTCATTGGAGAGCTTGCCTTCAATCATTGCAAGGTTCTTTTGCGCCTTTTCCAGCTCCTTATCCAGTCTTTCAAGCTCCTTGGCAACATCTACAAGCTGACCCATAGGAATATAGAGTTTGGCATCGGCTGTGGTACAGCAAACCAGCTTATCAATATTTTCGGGCTCTTTGTCGAGAATGGTTACCTGGTCGGCGTAGGCAAGGCGCTGAATAAAGTCCTGACCCTCGGTAAATACCTGGGGCTTGGAGGTCAGCACGAAAAGCGCTGCCTTTGTGGAGGGAGGAACATTCATTTCCGTCCGGCGGTTACGAATGGAGCGAATAGCGCGCATAACAGACTCCATCAGGCTCTCCTCAGTGGGGAAAGCAAGGGTATCAGAGTAGGTAGGCCACTGGGCAACAATCAAAGCATCGCCATCGTGGGGCAGCGTCTGCCAAATTTCCTCGGTAATGAAGGGTATAAAGGGATGCAGCAGGCGCAAGGTTTGGTCAAGTACATAAACGAGAACCTGCAGAGCCGTATTCTTCTGCGCCTCATCGTCACTATAAAGTCTTGCCTTTGTCAGCTCAATATACCAGTCGCAATAGGTGTCCCACAGGAAGTCGTAGACCTTTTGAATGGCAACGCCAAGCTCGTAGCGCTCCATATTGTCGGTAACCTC